>JAISRV010000340.1 GCA_031273445.1 Candidatus Adiutrix sp.
TGGTCGGCGCCTGGGCCAGTCGCTTCGCTCCGTCAGCCCTACCCGGGCTGACCTGCTATTTAACTTGTATTTTGGCCTGAAGGCTTATAGGGGCTGGCCGCAGCCAAGCAAAAATGCGATTTGTTCTTGGCGAGATAGTTGGTCGGCGCCTGGGCCAGACGCATAGCTCCGTCAGCCCTACCCGGGCTGACCTGCTATTTAAATTGTATTTTGGCCTGAAGGCTTGTAGGGGCTGGCCGCAGCTAACTTAAATTAAAATATCTATTGCACATTATCATATAATTGAATACAATTAATAAGCAGATGAGTCTAAACTAGAATACTGTATCTTTATCTTTGATTAATTTAATGGCGCAAAGCGCGAGGCTTTGTAGGTTTAGCAGTATATGCGCCAAATTACGCGGAGCCCTATTCCGCCCATCGGAGTGATGGCCATGAAATGCCCTTTTTGCGGAGATTTGAACAACAAAGTGATCGACTCGCGGCTGGGGAAAGATGCTCTGTCGATACGCCGTCGCCGTGAATGCCTCAAGTGCGAGCGGCGCTTCACCACTTATGAAAAAGTGGAGGAGCTGACCCCGCTTCTCATCAAGAAAGACGGCCGGCGGGAGCCTTTCGACCGCGACAAGGCGCGGAGCGGCATCCTTAAGGCCACCCAGAAACGGCCGGTGTCGGTGGAATTGATAGATAATTTCATTGATCAACTGGAAAGGCAGTTCCATGACGCCAATTTGAAGGAAATTCCCGCCTGGGAGGTGGGCGAGAAGATTATTGACTTTCTGAAGCGAACCGACCCGGTGGCTTACGTCCGTTTCGCCAGCGTTTATCGACAGTTCACGACCCTGGACGACTTTGACCGTGAACTGAAAGAGCTTGCGCCGGCTTACGAAAGCCCGGACAAGCGCAATCCTCAGTTCAAACAGTGAGTCCTCTGTGGAGAAAAGACCATGAAGAAATTCATTCCGACTTTGGGTCTGTCTCTGGCTCTGAGCTGGCTGCTGATGCCGCTTTTTTCCCCGGCCGGCGACAGAACCGGCGCTGAAGTCCCGGCCGACGACGAGGCCGAATTGGCCGCGCCGGTTTTCAGCCTGGAAACGGCGGCGGAAGACGCCCAGGCTCTGGCCGTCATGAAGGCGGCCATGCGCCTGGTCAAAGGCTATACCGTGACGGTCAACCAACTGCGCGACTGCGCGGCGGCCGGGACGCCCAGAGCGGAGAAGGCGCGGGACGGCTTCATCAGCCGCAACGGCAGCACCTTCAGCCGGGCGCTGACGGTCATCAAACGTCTGGGCGGGCTGACCAAAGAAATGAAGGCTGTTCTTGACCAGGCCATAGCCGATGAAAGCCAGGCCGCCTATGACTGCCGGGAGCTGACCGCCGAGGCGCTGGGCGGCGGCCGGGATATTTATAAAGCGCCGCCCTTTATTGATGACTACAAGCTCGTGCGTTCCTTCAAATAAATCCCCAGGGCGCCGCCCTGGACCCCGGAGGCTCCGCATCCGAGCCGTAGCGGCTTGGGCGGCGGATGGTTGTCGGCCGGCCGGGGCTTTTTTGTCTCATCGCTCCTTTGTTCCGTTCGTTAAGCCCAGCCATTTCAGGGGCAGGGCAATCGCATGAAAATAGTAATATATTGAAATATCAAGATAATTTTTCAGAGCATCAATTTGTGAATATTTATGATTTCACAGGGTTACGTTTTTTATGCGATGGCCCTGTTTCAGGGGTCGCCTTGGTTGATATTGGTCCCGGATTTTGATAATATCATTAAGGATCGTTTTTATGACCGGGCGTTCCTGTAGTCACAGCCGTCATTCCGGCCAGGAATCGCCCGCCGCCTAAGCCCCTATGGGATGGGATGCGGGAGCATCCGTTGGTCCAGGGCTTTGCCCTGGTCGGCTTTAAGGCGGTCGCCGTCTCGAAGTATATACACATGTGATGGAGAGCGACAATGCCTTTTGACAAATCCATGAAAGTGCTGGTGGTCGACGATTTTTCCACGATGCGGCGAATCGTCAAAAACATTCTGCGCCAGCTCGGGTTAAGCAACATCTCCGAGGCTGAAGACGGCGAAAAGGCGGCGGCCCTTCTTGAAATAGAAAAATTCGACATCATCATCAGCGACTGGAACATGCCCAACATGACCGGCATAGAGCTGTTGCGCCATGTGCGCTCTTCCGACCATTTGAAAGACATCCCCTTTTTGATGGTCACCGCTGAAGCGCAGCAGGAAAACATCATTGAAGCGGTCAAAGCCAAAGTCACCAATTACATCGTCAAACCCTTCACCGCTGACACGCTTCAGGAAAAACTGGACAAAATTTTTCCTTGAGCCCGGCCGCGCCGGCCGACGTTTCGGCTTGGCCTTGACCACAAATCAGCCGTCGTCCCGGACGCGAGGTTTTAATGGACCGCCAGGCCATAGCGGCATATGCCGTCTACATTCTTATTTTTGCGTTTGGCCTGTCGGTGGGCAGTTTTCTGAATGTGGTCATCTACCGGCTGCCGCGCGAGGGCCTGGGCCTGGCCCGGCCCCGACGCTCGTTTTGCCCGGTTTGCCGCTCGCCCATCCGCTGGTTCGACAATCTGCCCGTCTTCAGTTGGCTGCTTTTGCGGGCCAGGTGCCGCGACTGCGGCCAACCCATCGCCGCCCGCTACCCGCTGGTTGAACTCGCCGCGGGCCTCCTGGTTCTCCTCCTTTTCCGGCGTTACGGCTTTTCCCCTGTTTTCTTCTTTTATTTTTATTTCGCCATGTGCCTTCTGGCCATTGCCCTTATCGACCTGGAACTGATGGTCATCCCCATGGCGCTGGTCTATCCCGCGGCCGCCCTGGGGCTGGTCTGCGCCCTGGTCGAGCCCTCGGCCTCGCTGTCGGGCGCCTGGCTTTGGAATCTGGCGGCCCCGACCCTGGGCGACCGGGCGGCTTCCCTGGCCGGCGCCCTGGCCGGTCTGGCCTCAGGCTGGGCCGTGCTGAAGCTGACCTCGGCGGCCTATCTGGCGGCTCGGGGGCACGCGGGCATGGGCGACGGCGACCCTCCGCTTTTGGGCATGATCGGCGCTTTTCTGGGCTGGCGGGCCGTGCCGCTGGTCGTTTTATGGTCGACGCTGATCGGCCTGGCCAGCGCCTTAATTTTGATGGCCCTGTCCCGCGGCAAGCCCCGCCAGGAAAGCTGGGGCCAGAAAGCCTTGCCTTTCGGCCCTTTTCTGGTGCTGGCCGCCTTTATTTACCTTTTTTTCGGCCAGTCTTTTCTGACCTGGTACTGGGCTATTTTTTTGTTTTAAAAATATATGAAAAAACAAAAAAATCCATATAAATT
>JAISRV010000358.1 GCA_031273445.1 Candidatus Adiutrix sp.
TTGGGCGTCAGCCGTCAGGCCGGCGCCGCGGAACTGAAGCAGGCCTACCGCCGCCTGGCCGTTCATTGGCACCCGGATCGCAATCCGGGCTCGTGCCTGGCGGAGGAGCGCTTCAAGGCCGTGGCCGAAGCTTACGCGGTTTTAAGCAACCCCGTCAAGCGCCGCAAATACGATTTGTTGGGGCCGCAGGAATTTAAAAACGAATACAGCCAGGAAGAAATATTTCAGGGTTTTGAGCCCGGAGATTTTTTCAAATCTTTTGGGCTTGAGGAAGCCGGCGCCGTCCTGACCCGCATTTTCGGCGGCGACGCCAAGGCTTCGCCTCCGACGACCGTTGATTCTAAAGCGCGCATCAGCGAGTTCTTCGCCGGTTTCGGCGGCAAGCGTTCGCTGCGCGACCAGCGGGCCCAGGACATAAACGTGACGCTGATGGTGACCTTCAGGGAGGCGGCCTTGGGGGCGGAAAAATTTGTGGCCTACAACACGCCGGGCGGGGTCGTCAAAGTGCCGGTCGCCGTGCCCCCCGGGGCAGTGCAGGGGCAGAGGCATATCCTCACGGGGCAGGGCCCGGCGCGGCCCGGCTTTGAGCCGGGCGACGTCGTCGTGACCTTCAATATCAGCTCGGACCCCCTCTTCGCCCGGCGCGGCCGCGACCTTTTGACCAGCCTGGAACTAAGCGCCCGGGAAGCGGCCGCGGGCGCGCGTCCCCTGGTCACCGCCCTGACCGGCCAGTCTCTGCGCCTGACGGTTCCCCCCGGCGCCCGCGCCGGCGCCATTTTCAAAATCGCCGGATACGGCCTGCCCGGGCCGGACGGCTCCCCGGGCGACCTTCTGGTGCAACTCAAACTGCGCGGGTAGACATTGGCGGGCCGTAAATTCAGGCGGGGAAGCCAAGCGCGCTTTTCAGGCTGATTCGCGGCGGGCGGGCTCAGGCCGGCGGCCGGCCGCCGGCGGAGCCGACTAAGGGCTCGCGGGCGTAAGGGCAGGCTTCAATGCATTTAAGGCAGGGGTCTTTTTTTTCCAGCCAGTTTTTAAAACAGGCTTCGCGGTCAAGGGGCCATTGCCGGAGGCCCATTTCGGTCAGGCGGCGTTGACCTTCGGAAACGGCTTTGGCCGGGCATTCGTTCAGGCAGCGCCGGCAGGAGTCGCAATAGTCGGCTATGCCGAAATTCAAGGCCTGGGCGTTCATTTCAAAGGGATAATCGGTGATGATGCTGAAGAGGCGCAGATTGGGGCCGTATTCAGGGCTGATCATCAGGCCCTGACGGCCAAGTTCGCCCAGGCCCGCCAGAGCGCCGTGGACGTCGGCCATAATCAGCCCCCCGGCTGAAGGGAAGGCGAGGGATCCGCCGGCGGCGATGAAGGCCGCCAGCCGCTGCACCGCCTGAATCTGGCCGGTCCAGTCCAGCCAGCCTTGAAGCGGGCGCAAACGGGCCAGGGCCGGGTTCAGACCCATCAATCCGGGAGCGCGGATGAAACCCAGGATGAGGACGCGATCGGCTTTCAGAGGCAGCCTGACGGCTGTTTCATCGCTTTCGAACCGGTCGGCCGCCGTTATTTCGATGGCTCGGCCGTCCAGCGTTTTGGAATAGATGAAATTCTCGTTAAGCTTGGCGACGCCGGCCAGGGCCGCGCCGGCCAGAAAAGCGGCCGTCAGGCCCTGAAAGTCGGCCAGGGCCGCGCGCTCCGCCGCGTCGGCCAATTCGGCGAAAGGCGGGGCGGCCGGGCCGGGGGCGGGCCAGCGGAAGGCCCAGGGCCAGAGAGGCGGGCGGTCTTGGCCCCGGCCGTCGCCGTTCCGGAGGAAGGCCTCGGCTTTGTCCGGGTCGCCCAGTATTTCGCCTAAAAGGCCGTCGGAGGCGGCCAGGCGGCTGAAGGGGCCGGGGCTGGGGGCAGGCGCTGTCCCGAGGATGAAACGGCTTCTCAGGAGACCGCGCTCCGTCAGCCGCCGCCCAGCTTCAATGAAGTCGCGCGTGAAGTCGCCGCGTTCCGTTTCCGACATGTCCGGTTCCCCATGACGACAAAGCCGCCCCGCGAACGGGGCGGCTTATGGATCAGCGCCGGCATCGCCGCTCAGGCGGCGGGGGCGGAGGCTACGGCCGGGTAGACGCTGACTTTTTTGCGGTCGGACCCGAAACGTTCGAATTTCACCACGCCGTCGATAAGGGCAAAGAGGGTGTAGTCGCGGCCGAGGCCGACATTCTGGCCGGGATGAATTTTGGTGCCCAACTGGCGCACCAGGATATTGCCGGCCCTGACGACCTGCCCGGCATAACGTTTGACGCCGCGGCGCTTGCCGATGGTGTCGCGTCCGTTGCGGCTGGAGCCGCCTGCTTTTTTATGAGCCATTTGTCAATACTCCTGAAATATATGCGGCCGTCCTCACTCGCCGGTTTTGACCCGTCGAAAGCCGCCTGCGCCGATGAGGCGGGCCGCGGGTTTCCCGGGGCGGCCGGCGAGGCGCTTAGAGGTTGATGGCGATGATCTTCAGGGCGGTGAAATACTGGCGGTGCCCCTGTTTTTTCTGATAGCCCTGTCGGCGCTTCTTTTTGAAGACGATGATTTTTTTGGCGCGGTCCTGGGCCACGACGGTGGCGGAAACCTGGGCGCCGGCCAGAACGGGGGTTCCGGCTTTAAGGGCGTCGCCGTCTTTTACCAAAAGAACTTCATTTAAGGAAACGACGTCGCCGACATTGGCTTCGAGCTTGTTGACCCGGACGATCTGGCCGGGCTCCACGCGATACTGGCGGCCGCCGGTTTTTATCACTGCATACATAAAAATAACCCTCCACAAAAATCCTGGGAGATGTAACTATAGGCAAGAGCGCCGGGCAAGTCAAGAAAAAAATGCGTCCCTGGCGGCCGGCCGCCAGCGGTTCTCGGGCGGAGGCGAATATTTTTAAAATCAGTAAAAATCTTCTTCCGGCTCTTCTTCTTCCGTGAGCAGGCTTTCTTCGTCGGGAATTTCGTCCTGGCCGTCATCCGGGGCCGCGGATGGTTCCGGCGGCATTTCTTCCAAGGTGGGCGTTAGATGAACGTCCAGGGGGGGCAGTTCTTCCCGTTCGGGGGCGCGGGCCAGTTTCATGGCCGCCCAGTCGCCTTCGTTGATGGAGCCCAGGAGATACAGGCCGGCTTTGGCCGCGGCGCGTAAAAGAGAGGCCGTCTGCGGGCCCGGGGCGAAGCCTGAGATGATGAGAACCCCGTCGGGGGCGAGCCAGCGGGCCGCGGCGGCCAGCCGACGGGCGACCAGGTAGGGGGAGAGGTGAACGGCGATGAGGCTGAAGCGCCCGTCCCAGTCTCGCGTCTGGCGGGCAGCGCCCGCCGGGGCGCCTCGTCCCGCATTTTTATTCAAGCCGGGACGTTGCCCCGCCCCGGCCGAAATTTTGCGGGCCGCGCCCGCCGGCGAATCCGCGGGGGCGCTGACGACGACGTTGAGGGCCTGGGCCCGGCCGTTGAGTCTGGCTGTCGCCAGGGCGGTTTGCGCCGTTGTTTCATCGCAGATCAGCGTGGCGGCGGCGGCCCCGGCCAGTATGGAGGCCACGGGGGCGGCCGGGAGGATCGATTCGAGAACCAGCGTTTCGCCCCCTCGCGTTTCCGGGGCGCCGGGCGGCGGCGTCAGGTGGGCGGCTATGGCTGAAAGCAACAGCGATTCCCCGGCCCAAAGGCGGCGTGAAGGGGCCAGGCGGGCGGGCAGGATCAGCCGGTCGGGGCGGGGCGGCGGGGCTTCTCGGTTTTCGTCAAGGAAGACCAGCCGCCAAGGGCCGGCGGCCGGCGGCTGGGTCTGGCGGGGGGGGGCGGCGGCCCTGATGATATTAAGCTCCACAGCCGGCGCGTTTTTGCCGCGTTCGACGCTGAGGCAGGC
>JAISRV010000370.1 GCA_031273445.1 Candidatus Adiutrix sp.
AATGGAATTTGATGAAATGCGGCATTTTATAGGTTCAAAAAAAACAAATGCTGGATCATCAAAGCGGTGGATCGTGCTACAGGGCGAACTGTGGCCTGGGTGCTCGGCAGTCGTAGCGCACAACCTTCAGGCGCGGTCGCGTCGCAGGCCCGGCAACGCCTTGAGTTCCCGCCTGCTGCCCCAAAGCAGGAGCGGCTCATGAGGAAAACTATGGAATCCAAAGCGGCGGTAGAAAGAAGCCGCTTTGTCATGTTTCGCTTTTATCGTCAGCGCCGCCCAGCCCAACTCGCTGCGATCGGCCCGCTTTACGGCGTCAGCCAGTAAAAGAGCGCCCAGACCTTGACCTTGCGCCTTTTGGGCCACAGCTAATCTGCCCAGCAAGACCGCCGGAACCTGCCCATAGCGCGGCAGCTTGCCGCGCAAGCTTTCCGGCAGATCGGTCAGATCGACCGAAGCGGCTGATAGGGTGTAATATCCGCAAATTTCATTGCTCCCCGGCTTGGCGGCTACGACAACATTGGCCAAGCCCCGGCGCATATCCTGGCTGGCCTGGGTTTTTAAATACTGATCCAGGGCGGCTTCGCCAGAGATGAAGCCGGCCCGGTCATGAGTTGCGGCCTCGGAACTAAGCTGTTCAAAAATCAGACAAGGGGCCGTCACCGGCTTTCGACCTCCCGCTCATGGTCGCGCATGGCCTGGCTCAAGCGGGCGAACCGATCGCCGCTATTATCATCATCAGCTCCCAAAAGAGATTTTGCCAAAACCTTCTGATCATCCAGACAGAGCCGGATCAAGCTATGCTCGGCAATGACCTTCTGGGCGGCTTCGTTTACGGCGGCGATTAAAAAGTCTGTTTGGCTGCGCCCGGTCAAGGCGGCGGCGGCGGCCAGATTTTCCTTGATATGGGCGGGAATGCGGGCATCAAGGCGCACCGTGCTTTGGTTTGCTTTTAGCTGATCCATAAATCAAAGCTCCTTCGGAAGACATTATACGGCAAATAGCTGTACAAATCAACAAGGATATGTTAAAAAATAATCTATCGGCAGGAGACGGAAGACCGCAGGTTGGAGCAACTCAATCTGTTTGGAAACGAATAGTTCGTCCGCCGCCTTTAGGCGGACCAAACATTAACCGCTTTGAGAGGTCATGACTCACCGACTCAGGCCTTTGCTTTTCTTCGGCGAGGCGATGCCCAAAGCTTTCTGTTGGAGCTCCGCATAGCATTCACGCATGACTGCAACATTCTCTTTGCGTTGCCGCAGAAGCAGTTTTTCGACATGGGAAGCTTTGCTGACCAGATTGTTCGTAAGGCGTGTGGCGTGGCTCTTAAAGAACTCCTTGGCGGCATCCAGCGGGAGCCCCGCCTCTCTTGCTTTAGAGGAATAAGTGGGGTCGACGTTTTCGCGGTATCCGGCGGGGTTGTTCATCAGGCTGTCAAAGCATTTTCTGCATGTATCCAGCTGATCCAGCGCCACTGTTACGCTTTGTTTTTCTTCGGGCGAGTTTGTGTCATATTTCAAAGTGTGCTCCAGAGCCAGGCGTTCCACGTCAAGCAAAACATGAATATCGCGCGTCTGGGCGACTCTCCGCAGAAATATCAGCGTATGGCGTGGGCGGGCGCTTTTTTCCTGATTTTTATACTGAGGGCTCTCCGGCGTCTGGGTTTTGGCTTCCAGGTCACGGCTCAAATGCAGCAGACATTCATCTATCAAGCCAGCCATCGCCGAACTCCTCATTGGCGTCGGAAAGGTTGAAGCCGTTCTCCAAGAGGTGTCCCTTGCCATACATTTCTTTGGCGATCATGGCCAGGTGCGGGGCTAAGGGCAAAAGCTTCATAAGCCGCACTTCTTCGTCGTAATTACCGGATTCGCCGGCGGCCAAAGAGGCCTCCAAAAGTTCCTTTCTTTTTTCCAGCGGCATTTTCCCCATCACTATCCCCCTTGTCTGTAAGCGTATTTTGCTTTTTTCCGTCGACCAGCCCATGTCAGCGTATTAATATGATTATTTTATATCAAACGTCAGATAAACGCCATAGGTCGTACCCGCGATTGCGCAAAACCTGATGTCCTCTTTCTTTTTGGTCTCAATCGAAAGCACCTGGTTTCCCGCCGCGGCCGATCTCCTTGTTTCAACTCTTTTTTCCTCATTCAGGCCCCGGGCTCGCCGGTTCGTCGCAGGCCCGGCAGCGGCCGCAATGGCCTGACGGGGGGCAAGGCGGGCTGGTCAGGCCCAGGGCCGCCCGGGCCCTTTCGCCGGCCAGATAATCCAGGCCGCCGGAGGGGGCGACGACGCGCCAGGCTTTGGCCTGGCCGGGCGGCCAGGGGTGGTGCAGGGGATGCTCCGGAGTGTAGCCGACCGCGCGCAACGCCGGCCTGGGGCGGCCGCCGGCGGCCCAGAGGGCCTCGACCAGTCGGCCGCTTTCCGGCCCGCCGCGGGCCAGAAGGCCCTGAACTATGGACCACAGGGGCGGGTCGAGGTTCACGGTCAGGCGCGTTTCCCCCTTCAGGGCCTTGGCCACGAAAGCGCCTTTGCGCTTGAACTCCTTTTCCGTGGCCATGGGCGCTTCCTCAAAAGGAGTGTGGGCCTTAGGCGTGAAGTTGGCCAGGGAAACGGTCAAAAAGGGCCGGGCCTGGCCGCGGCGGGCCGCGGCCCTGATTTTGCGGCACAAGTCGACCAGGGCGGCCAGGTCGTCGTCGTTTTCCTCCGGCAGCCCCACCATGAAATAGAGTTTGAGCCTGGACAGGCCGGCTTCGGCCAGAAGGCGCGCGCCTTCGAGAATGCGCTCTTCGCTTAAATCTTTGTTGATGACGTCGCGTAGCCGCTGACTGCCCCCTTCAGGGGCCACGGCCGCGCCCTGAAGGCGGCCCGCGGCCAGTAGGGCGGCCAGGCGCGGGGTGACGGCCGTCAGGCGCAGGGAAGACAGGGCCGCCACCCGGCGCTGGCTTAAAAGGGTTTCCAAA
>JAISRV010000396.1 GCA_031273445.1 Candidatus Adiutrix sp.
CTTCAAAGTCATAACCGCCGTCGCGCCCATGGCCGAACTCTTCGGCTATTCCACGGCCATCCGCTCGCAAACCCAGGGCCGGGGCGCCTTCTCCATGCAGTTTTCCCATTACGACGTGGCGGAAAGAAAATAAAGCGCTGGCCTTGACTCGCCGAAATATTTCAACCGCCGCCGGAAACGGTTCATCCGGCGGCGGAAATAAAATAACAGGCCCTTCATCCAGGCCAGCTAACCTCGCCGCAGTTTGAGGAGGTCTGGTCGGCGACATAACGATATAACCACAGCTGATCCCGTTCGATGAAGATCAGCCGGTCTTTCATTGGCCTAAGAAAAAAATTAGTCCCGTCAGGCAGAAAGTAAAAATATACCTCCCGGTCCACCATATCCGACAGCAAATTTTCCAATACCGCCCTCCTCTCCTCATTTTTTAAATAAGTGTCGAATGATGCTATTTTTCCGGCTATATCTGGTGAAACATGTCTTAACATATATGAGTCGGTAATGATGACCGCCTTATCGTTTTTGGCGACGGCCAGCAACTCCCGGTTGATTTCCGGCCGCCCGCCTATCCATAACGCTTTGCGCTGTTGGCGACGCTGAAGATTATTGTTGATTTCGTCGGAATAAATGATGCCCACTGACGACAGCAGCAGAACAATGACCGCTAAACATGTCTTCAGATGCCGTTTGAGGTCTTGTTTATGACGGCTTAGTTTGGATTCAAAATTGAAGGCCTTTCGATGGTCGTATAGACGCTGCAGGGTCAGGCCGCAGGACAGACCTATAAAAGGTATGCCCATGGCCGCGTTACGCAGATCATAGCTGTAATAACAAGCCCAGATGCCGGTGGACGAAAGGCCAAAAGCGCTGATGGCGCGGTTCCCGCGAATCAACAGCCCTGGCGCGGCCATAAGCGCGAAGATGAACATGCCGGGCCAGCGGCTCCAGGCCAGAGCCGCTCTTTGGCCCAAACTTCGGCCATTATGGATGCCTTCGGTGACCCAGGAGGTGATGGCCAGGGCGTCGCCGGCCTGAATCTGATAATGGTTGTACAAATACCAGGGCAAAGCGATCGCCAAAAAGAAAGCCGCGGTTTTGGCGATGGAGATGAAGCCTGAAGAGCGCCGTTTTTTGCGGACTAATTCTTGCCAGGCCGGAACCCAGAGCAGCGGCAGCAACAGCCCGGACTGCTTGGCGGCTATGGCCGCGGCGCCCAGGCTCAGACTGAAAAAGATCGGCGACGGCCCTGGCGGAGAGGCCGGGGCTTGCTGCCGCTCATCGTGATCGTCAATGGACCATAATAAAGCGCAAAAACTCATAAATCCCAAGGCCATGGCCGGAAAATCGGCATAACCGACAAGGTTGCCGTGATCCCGGTTCCGGGCCCAGGCCATGATGACCAGAGCGACGACGATGACCGCCGCCGTTCTATTACGGGAATTATAGAGGCTGCAGCAGGCGGCCATGGTCGCCGGAAAAAAACACAGGCAGACCGCGTATGAAAAGAATTGGGGAACCGGATAGCCGGAATTCATGAACACATAAGGCAGAGACATCAAAGCCGGCAGCAACTGGGGATAGCCATAAGTATCGACGGGCAGACGATTGGCGGCCAAATCCATGGCCCAGCGGTTCCAGGAGGCGACCGCGTCATGAGCGACAAAAATACGGCCCAGGCCGTCTCCGAAATGGATCAGCGATATCGCCAGCAAGCCCACGGCCAAAATGGATTCCATTTTTAAGCCGCCGCGAACAAACTCAAAATCCAGCCCGGGAAAAACGTCCGCCCTTTTCCAATTATGGAAATAGATGAGCAATATAAATTCGGCCGTAAAGAGGGCGGCCAAAACTCCTTGAACATACCAGCCGCTTAGGGCCAACAAAAAAACCAGAGTGCTGTTGATGGCCGCCGACAACCCGAACACCACAACCAGGAAGCGGGGCCAACTGGTTTTGACCCGGCGGATAGTCAGAAAAACGGCGCCCGGCATGAAAACCGCCTGAAGAAATCCGGCCAGACCGCCAATAAAAAACATTTTTACACCTGGGGATATTTTCCGGCGATGACCACTTCCTGCGTGAGGCCGATCAACCAAAGGACAGAATCAGCTTCCGGGTTATTCGCCGAGTAATCGAAGCCGGCCTGCTCCTTATGATTATAATTAAGAGTCCCAGTCCGTGGCTTTGTCTTTTGACTCGGCGGGGCTGTTGAATATAAAAATTCGTTGCACGGAAAAGGAGGCCAAAAAAATGACTGTTTCGATCAGCGCTTTGGCCAGAAAAACATTCCAGCCCAGAGAGGTCAACAGTCTGATGGCGGAATAGGCAATACAGGCCAGAACAATCACCAGCAAGGCATAAATGATCAGTTCTCTCAGCCAGGGGGCTTTTGACTTGAAGACCAGAACCTTGCCGGCCGTGAAATTGAAAAGGCACGCAAACAGGCGCCCAGCGATGAGGCTCCCCGCTATGGAATCGGAAACAGCGTAGGTCAGCGCAAAAAAGACGAAATCAATCAAACTGGTTAAAATAGAGTTGCCGACATGCCGCAGCAGCACAAAATAGATGGCTATCGAATCAAATAAGGGGTTAAAATGGGAGCAGGCGTTGCCGTCGCTATAGACCGTGCTTATGGGCAGTTCTTCTATGGGGGTCTGAGAACAGACTTCCGTCAGCATGTTCATTTCATAGTCATAACCGGTCGGCTTAAGCCTCATCAGGCGGGGCAAAAGGCCGCGGGGGACGCCTCTGAGCCCGGTCTGGGTGTCTTTTATTTGTCGCCCCGTCAGAAAGGCGGTCACCAGTCTGGTCGCCGAATTGCCGATTCGGCTGCGCCAGGGAACCTGGCCTTTAAAATCGCGGCTGCCTAAAACCAAGGTTTCCGGAGCCGCTTCCAAGGCTTTGGCCACCGCCAGAATGTCGCCGGGCAAATGCTGACCATCCGCGTCCGCCGTGACCACGCCAGAGGCGTCATCCGTCAGCAGAACGTGATTGAAGGCGGTTTTCAGAGCCGCCCCTTTGCCCAAATTGACCGCATGATTGAGGACAGTGACCCGCTGACAGGCGGAGAGGCGATCGAAGACGGGCTTTGATTCTTGATGGGAGCCGTCATTGACGACGACGAAACGAAGGCCCTCCGGGCCGCCGGCGATCAGTTCGTCGATCAGAGTCAAAAGAGGCGAACCTGGGTTGTAGGCCGGAATAACGATGCAGGGGAAACGGTTAAGCGTCATATCGGTTTTTATTCCTCTTGGCCTGGTCGTCCGGGAACCGATATATCCAACCGCTTATTATGATTATTAGAGAGAGAGCAAATGCTGTGCCAAGCGTCAGGCGGGGCCGAAGCGATTCATTATGGAAGTGAATATTCTTCACCAGCTAAACCTCAGCTGTTGCCTATATTGCTAAAATTAATCAATTTTTTGCCAAAAACAATTCTCGGCCGCCTGAGGCCGGCCAACCATAGGCCTAATGTAAGTAATTATAATTACCGCCTCCCATTTGTCAAGCGGCATTTCCGGATGCTTGGCGCGGACTTTGCAATGGCCGCCGCAAGACCGCCGCGGGCCTGCCTTCAGCCGCCGATTAATTTTCCGGGTTCATCCAGCTAAAGCGTACAACCACCTTATCAGTTGATAGACCGCTTTTATATTTTGGAGTATAATCCACATCAGACGCGTCCAAAATAATTCAGAATTGCGGTTCATCCGGTTAAAGCGTACTTTAGAGGAATGGCAAAGAAGAAGAGGGCGGGGGCTGACAGGGCGGCGGGCCGCCCTCTTCCCTACGGGGAAGGAAGAGGCACGGAGCGGTTCTCTACAGTTCGCCTCGGCCGACCAATAACCAACCGCGGCCAATATGGGGAAAAAGATACGCCCGCCGCCGCATGTTTGAGCCGCAGGCGAGTTGCGGCGGCGGCTGCGCCGGAACCGGGGTCCAGGGGCAGCGCCCCTGGCG
>JAISRV010000436.1 GCA_031273445.1 Candidatus Adiutrix sp.
GGCGGGCCTGCCGGCCCTGGCTCTGCCGGCGGGGCGCGGCCCCCGCCAGGGCCTGCCGGTGGGCTTGCAGCTTATCGGCCGCCCTTTCGGCGAAAGCGCGCTGATAGGGGCCGGCTTAAGTTTGGAAGAAATGTTTCCCCCGCTGCTTTGAACGGGGGCTTTAAAAAAAGGAAAATATGTGCGGCATAATCGGCATAGTCAGCGAACATCGCGACATTGTTCCAGATCTGGTTCGCGGGTTGAAGCTTCTGGAATACCGGGGCTATGATTCGGCGGGCGTGGCCACCCTGGACGGCGACGGCGGCATCCTGCGACGCCGCGCCCAGGGCAAATTGGCCGCCCTGGTTCAGCGGCTCGAAAATGAGCCGCTTTCCGGGCGCATAGGGCTGGGGCACACTCGCTGGGCCACCCACGGCGTTCCCAACGAGACCAACGCCCATCCTCACGCCACCAGGGAAGCGGCGGTGATTCATAACGGCATCATAGAAAATTTCCAGGAACTCAAAACGAAGCTTCTGGAGGAAGGGCTGGTCTTTGAAACCCAGACCGACAGCGAAGTGGTGGTGCAGCTGGTCAGCGCCAAAATACGCGAAGGGCTGGCCCCGGCCGAGGCCGTGCGCCGGGTTCTCCCTCTTCTGGAGGGAGCTTTTGCCCTGGTTTTCATGTTCTCCGGGCATCCCGACCTCCTGATCGGCGCGCGGCGGGGTTCGCCCTTAGCTCTCGGCTACGGCGAAGGGGAAATGCTTTTCGGCTCCGACGCTTTGGCCATCGGCCCTTTCAGCAGCCGCCTGACTTATCTCGAAGAAGGCGATTGGGCGGTCATATCCAGAAAAGGCGCCGTCATCTACGATCAGTACAATCACGAAGCCGAGCGTCCGGTCTCCGTTTCTTCGGCGGCCTCCATGAACCTCGGCAAAGGCGGCTACCGCCATTTCATGCTCAAGGAAATTCATGAGCAGCCCCAGGTCATTGGCGACACGCTCAACACCATGGTCAACCCCGTCACCGGCAACATCGCCCTGCCGAACCTGCCGGAGCTCAAACGGGCCGTCCGCCTGACCATCGTGGCCTGCGGCACTTCCTATTATGCGGCCATGATCGGGAAATACTGGATCGAAAAAAAGGCGCGGCTGCCGGTGGAAGTGGAGGTCGCCTCTGAATTCCGCTACCGCGACCCGGTGCTGCCTCCGGGTCAGGTGGCTCTCTTCATCTCCCAATCCGGAGAGACGGCCGACACCCTGGCCGCGTTGCGCCATTGCCGCCGTAACGGGCAGGGCATCATGAGCATAGTCAACGTTCAGGAAAGCACCATCGCCCGCGAATCCGACGTGACGCTGCCCACCGTGGCCGGCCCTGAATTCGGCGTCGCTTCCACCAAGGCCTTCACCGCCCAGTTGACCCTTCTGGCCGCCCTGGCCCTGGTTCTGGCCGGCCATCGCGGCCATCTGGACTCCGCGGAGGAAATCCGGCTGGCCAGAACCCTGATGGAAGCGCCGGCGCTGGCCGCTGAAATTCTGGCCGGCAGCCGCCACCTGGAACACCTGGCCCGGGAATTTCTGGCTCCGGCCCGCGACGCGCTCTTCCTCGGCCGAGGCGCCAGCTACCCCATTGCCCTGGAAGGGGCCCTGAAGCTCAAGGAAATCTCGTATATTCACGCGGAGGGCTACGCCGCCGGCGAGATTAAGCATGGCCCCATCGCGCTGGTGGACGAAAATGTTCCCGTGATCGTGGTCGCGCCGTCCGACGAACTGTTCGCCAAAACCGCCTCCAACCTGGCGGAAGTCAACGCCCGGGGAGGCCGCACCATCTTCATCGGCGATTCCGAAGGCTTGCGGCGGCTGTCAGGCCTGGCGGGACATGTGCTGATGCCGCGGGTCGACCCCTTCATCGCCCCGCTCATATACGCCCTGCCCGTTCAGCTCCTGGCCTATTACGCGGCGGTGGCCAAAGGCACGGATGTGGACCAGCCGCGCAACCTAGCCAAAAGCGTCACTGTCGAATAGAGGCGCCTCAAGCCCGGACAGGCGCCGGCTTGACTTTAATGGGCACATGGCTACAATACAATTTATGTATTTTCGCCAAACCCTTTAACGGCCATGAGAGGCCGCTTTTCCCAAGGTAAGGCTCATTAGGCCGACGACCGCCGAAACGCGGCGGGATAACGGCCAAGGAACGCTAAGAATGCTCAAGAAGATACCAACCAAAGACCTGACGGTCGGAATGTTCGTGGCTGACGTCGGCCGCAGCTGGCTTAATCACCCCTGGAAAACCAAAAGCAAACTCTTGACCGACTATAATGAAATCAGGGAGCTTTTGGAGTTCGGCATAAAAGAGGTAGTCATCGACACCGACAAGGCCCAGGAGCCCAAGGCCCCTGAGGCTTCCGCCGCCCAGGCGGCGCCGGCCGTTCCCCAACGCCCTAAGCCCGCCCAGGCGAGCCAAGATCTCTCGGCCGCCCCCAGACCGCCGTTGGGCAGAACCTCGCCGGTCCGTCCCGCCCAGACGGCTCCGGAACCGGTCACTGAGCTGGAGATGGAGCTGCCGAAGGCGGTCAGGGCCTATAATAAAGCCCTGGACACCTCCAAGGCCCTGGTGGCCGCCTGCCGCATGAACAAAAAAATCGAAGTCAAAGCCGTTCAGGAAAACGTCGACGAGCTCGTCGACAGCGTCTCGCGCAACCGCGACGCCCTGATGGCTTTGATGAAATTGCGTCGTTTCGACGACTATACCTACACCCATTCCCTGAATGTGTCGGTGTTGGCCATTTCCGCCGGCAAATCGCTGGGTTTGAGCGACGAAGACCTGCGCGCCCTGGGTCTGGGCACTATGTTTCATGACCTGGGCAAAACCCGTATTCCGCCGCACATACTGAACAAACCCGGTAAGCTCTCCGACGATGAATTCGCGATCATGCGCAATCACGCGGCCTTGAGCGGAGAAATAATTCAGGAGCAGAAACTCCAGGTTGAAGAAATAGTCTTCAAGATCGCCCGGCATCATCACGAACGCATCGACGGCAGCGGTTATCCCGACCATATCCAGGGCGGCGCCATTCCCGACTTGGTGACCATTTGCGGCATGTCGGATGTTTATGACGCGCTGACTTCAGACCGCGTCTATCACAAGGGCCGCTCCCCGCACGAAGCCCTTAAATTCATCTACAGTCTCAGGGGAACCCATTTCCAGGAGGAATGGGTGGATCGTTTCGTTCAAAGCGTGGGCATATACCCCCCGGGCACCATCGTGCAGCTGTCGTCGGACCAGATCGCCGTGGTCATGGAAATAAACCAGGCGGCCCTGCACGCCCCGCGGGTCAAAACCATCGCCGATCCCAACGGCATGATTTACAGCCGTCCCAAGCTTCTGAACTTAAGCGACGCGAAAGAGGCGGCGGGCATAGTCATCAAGAAGGTCATCCCCAAAGACGAAGCCGGCTTCGACCCCGCCTATTATTTCAACCCGCCCAAATAAATTTTATTGGTGACCTATGCCGGCTTCTGAAAACATGGCCCTGACCTCGCGGCAAGCCGCCGCCAGGCTGCGGGAAATTCGGGACCGGATGGCGGCGGCGGCGCGGAAAAGCGGCCGGGAGGCGGCTGAAATCACTCTTCTGGGCGTCAGCAAGACCTTTCCCGCCGCCTCGGTCAGAACCTATTTCAGCGCGGGCCTGGCCGATTTCGGCGAGAACTATGTCCAGGAAGCCAAGGACAAGCTGGCGGAACTGAGCGACCTGGCCCCCGCACCCGCCTGGCATTTCATCGGCCATCTCCAAACCAACAAGGCCAAATACGCGGCCCGGCTGTTCGACGTCGTCCATTCCGTGGACAATCTGGAACTGGCCGTCGAGCTTGACCGGCGCGCGCAAAGCCGGGGGCGCGCGATCTCCGTCTACCTTCAGGTGAACGTGTCCGGCGAAGCCGCCAAAAGCGGCCTGGCCCCCTCGGACTTGCCGCGCCTTCTGGAAGAGACGGAGAAACTGCCCAACCTCAGGCTGGCCGGCTTAATGACCATGCCGCCCTACGACCCGGACCCGGAAGCTTCCCGCCCCTTTTTCCAAGCCCTGCGCGAATTGCGGG
>JAISRV010000010.1 GCA_031273445.1 Candidatus Adiutrix sp.
CTCCAGGCCGACGACGCCTTCAGCCCCGATCTGGCCGACGTGCGCGGCCAGGAACGCGGCAAGCGCGCCCTGGCCGTGGCCGCCGCCGGGGGCCACAACATCCTCTTCATCGGCCCCCCCGGCAGCGGCAAAACCATGATGGCCCAAAGGCTCCCCTCCATCCTCCCGCCCCTGACCTTTGAAGAGGCCCTGGAAACAACCAAAATATACAGCGCCCTGGGCCTCTCCCCGGTCGGCCGGCCCTTGGTGACCACTCGCCCTTTTCGCAGCCCCCACCACACCATCTCCGACGTCGGCCTCATCGGCGGCGGCCGCTACCCCCGGCCAGGCGAAACCTCCCTGGCTCATAACGGCGTGTTGTTCCTGGACGAATTGCCCGAATTCAAAAAAAGCGTCCTGGAAGTCATGCGCCAACCTTTGGAAGACGGCCGCGTCTCCATCGCCCGGGCCTCCTCCAGCCTCACTTTCCCGGCCCGCTTCATGCTGGCGGCGGCCATGAATCCCTGCCCCTGCGGCTATCTGGGCGACCCCAAAAAAGAATGCCTCTGCCAGCCCCGCGACGTTCAGAAATATCGCGCCCACATTTCCGGCCCCCTCCTGGACCGTCTGGACATTCATCTGGAAGTCCCGGCCGTGGAATTCAAAGACCTGATCGCCGACGGGCCGGCCCTGGATTCCCGCGCCATCCGCCAGGCCGTCAGCCGCGCCCGCGCCATACAGGCCCGGCGCTTTCAGAATCGCGGCCTCTTCGTCAACGCCCAGATGAGTGGCAGCCATCTGAAAAAATGGGCCCCCCTCGGCCCGGACTCGCTGAAGCTCCTGGAAACGGCCATGCGCAGACTCGGCCTTTCCGCCCGCGCCTATGCCCGCATCATCAAATTAGCCCGCACCATCGCCGATCTGGCCGAAGCCGAAACCATAGCCCCCCCCCATATAGCCGAAGCCATCAGCTACCGCCGCGCTTAGGCCACGCGGGCCGCGGATGCTCCGCATCCTGGCCGAACCCGCTGCGCTGATTTTTTTGAGGCGGCCGGGGCGGGGTCGGCCGGGGCCTTTCTTGGGGAAGCCGCGCCTCCTTTGGGCGATATAAAAAAGCCGCGGCGGTCGGGGGGCTGAAGACGCTATTGAAATGTGCCGAAATGTTCCCGGATGAAATTAATTTCGTCGTCGCGGCTTTCGACCAGCCCGTCCAGCCGGGCCAGGCGCAGCCTTTCCAGCGCCTGGCGCACCGCCGGCCCGGGGGCGACGCCCAAAGCCATGAGCTCCTGGCCGCTGGACAGGGGACGCGCCGTGCGGTAGGCGGTGAGGTAGGCGGCGCCGGCCTGACTCAGTTCCTCGTTTTCAGTCTTGGCCATGACGAAAAGAATCGTCGGCCAACTTAAATCTGAAAACAAGCGGTAGGCTTCGCTGGGCTTAACGGCGCGCGTCTTTTTTTTATAACGCGTCAAAATCGAGTCGCAGACGGGGCGCTCCAGGGCGAGCATCTGCCCTTCCTTCTTCTTCATCACCAGCGAGCTGGCCAGTTCCGTCAGCGCCTGCGGCTTCAGCTGGTCGGTTAAAGCCATCAGATAGACCAGCCAGGCCAGATCAAGCTTTTCGGGAAAAGTCAGCGTCAGCCAGTCGCGCACCCGGCGCACTCTGGTGAAAAGACGAGGGTGATCCGCTCTTAAGACTATCCCAGGGTGAATATAGGCCAAAAGGCCGAAGTCGCCCAGCCGTTTTATGGCCGGGCCGGGGTCGTCTTCGCTCAAAATCAGCTTCAGTTCATGCAAAAGGCGGCGCCGGTCGAGGCTGGCCAGGAAATTGTTGGCCACCGCGCCTTCCAAAAGGGTCGCCGTCATTTTGCTGATCCTGAAACCCAGGCGCGCCTCGAAACGCACCGCCCTGAAAGCGCGCGTGGGATCTTCGACGAAACTCAGATTGTGCAGAACCCGGATGAAGCCCTCTTTGATGTCCTGATAGCCGCGGTAAAAGTCGGTCAGTTCGCCGAAAGCGCCGCCGTTCAAAGCCATGGCCAGACTGTTGATGGTGAAGTCGCGACGGTAGAGGTCCATGCGCAGCGAGCTGTTCTGCACCACCGGCAGAGCCCCGGGGTGCTCGTAATACTCGCGGCGGGTGGTCGACAAATCCAGGGTATAGCCGTCGGCCGTGATCAGGGTCGCGGTCTTGAAACGCGGATGCCTAGCCACCTTGACGACCTTTCTTATGCGCGCGACCAGCTGGACGAAGGCGTCGATGTCCCCGTCCATGGTCAGATCGATGTCGTGACAGCTTTTGCGCATGATCAGGTCCCGCACGCAGCCGCCCACGGCGAAAAGATTGATTTCGCCGCGGTCGGCCAGGGCCCCCATCTGCTCCAGAAGCGCGACCATGGCCGGCTCCATTTTCTCCCGCATCAGCGCGGCCAGATTGCGGCGGCTGGGGGAGGCCTTGGTCCGGGCCGCCAGGCCGCCGTTTTCCGCCGCCCCTTCCCAGGACAAGACCTGCAACAGGTCCGTGCGGGTGATGACGCCGACCGCCCGCTCGTTTTCCACCACCGGCAAAATCCTCTGCTTCCGGTCGACTATGGCCTCTTTCACCTCCGCGAAACCGGCTTCCGGAGAAACAGAGGCGAATTCGGTGTTCATGAAAGCCCCGACCGGATAATCCAAAAGGCCGTGATAGAGAGCCTTGGAAACATTGTGCTCCGAAATGAAGCCAATGGTCCGGCCTTCGCGGTCGACGACCAGAAGCACGTTGATGCTGAATTTTATTAAAATTTCCCTGGCTTCGGCCAGCGTCTGCTTTTCGCCGATGGTGATGGGCGGATAAACCATCAGGCTGCGCGCGCCGTAAAACCGGCCCAGCATCTCGACCAGCAGATGATCCAGGGCGTTTTTGGCCTCGTTCAAACTCATGTTTTTAATGCTGGCGGCCGCGGCCGCGGTATGCCCGCCGCCGCCGAATTTCCGGGCGATCTCGGCGGCGTCGACCGTGCCCAGGCGCGAGCGGATGATCAGCTGCACCTTGTTGTCCATGGCCACCAGAACGAAAAGAATGCTCAGGCCCATCATTTCCATCATCTTGTGGGCCAGAACGGCCACGTCGTCAATGTAGTTTTCGGTCTGGGCCGTGGCGATGACGAAACTTAAACCCCGCGCCTGGCGCGTCTCGGCCGAAGCTATCAGGTCGTTCAAGAGCGACAGCTGCTCCGTGGTCAATTCGTGCACCGTCAGCTGCGAGACGACGTTGAGGTCGGCCCCCCGCCGCAGCAGTTCCGCCGCCGCCAGATAGTCGCGGGGAGTCGTGGAGTTGAAAGTGAAAGAGCCGGTGTCCTCATAAAGCCCGACGGCCATCATCGTGGCCTCTTCCGGCAGAAGCTTCACCTCCGGCCGCCGGGCGATCAGTTCGGTCAAGAGAGTGACCGTGGCCCCCACCGGCTCGATGACCTCCACCGAACCTTTCAGGTCGCCGGGCGCGTCGGGGTGGTGGTCGTAAATGTGCACCTCCAGCCCCGGATTTTCGAGCGCCCGCTTGATTTCCCCCAGGCGGTCGGGCTGACGGACGTCCACCAGCACCAGTTTTTTTACTCTGGATAAATCCACCTCCCGGGCCCGGGACGGGCTGATCATATGAATGAGCGACTGGATGAAAAAATGGCGCAGATTTTTGTCCGACCCCCCGGGGAAGATCGGCAGCGCCTCGGGATACAAACGGCGGGCGGCCACCATAGAGCCCACCGCGTCGTAGTCGGGGTTGAAATGGGTGGTGATGATGGTCAGCGGCTTCGGCCGGACCAGGGCCTTGTTGGGTTTGCTTGTCATTTTGGTTTGGAGCCTTTTCGGGCTGCCCGTAGCCAGGCAAAAAGTGTGATTTTTGCCTGGCGAGCGAGTTTGTCAGCCTCTCAACCAGTCGCTTCGCTCCGTCAGCCCTACGGGCTGACCTGCTATTCCCATTATTTCCCGTCGTCGGGGGGGCCCTTTTTTCGGACCCGGGCGGCGCGGGGGTGGAACTCCCGGTGCACCCGGCCGAGACGTTCGGCGCCGACCTTGATATATATTTCGGTGGTGGCCAGGCTTGAATGGCCCAGCATCATCTGCACGGCGCGCAGATCAGCCCCGCCTTCCACCAGATGGGTGGCGAAACTGTGCCTTAAAACGTGCGGGGTCGCCCCCTTTAAGCCGATCAGCCGGGCCTCCCGCCCCAGGATGCGCCAGAAATACTGCCGGGACAGACGGCGGCCGTGTTTGTTCAGAAACAGCAGGCCGCCGCTTTTGCCGTCGGCCAGATGCGGTCGAGCCAGCTTCAGATATCTCCTTATCAGCTCTATAGCCACTTCGCCCATAGGGGCCAGCCTGTCTTTGTCGCCCTTGCCCCGAACTTTGAGAAAGGCGTCGTCAAGATTCACCCGCGCCAGGGTCAGGTCCAGAATTTCCGAAACCCGGAGGCCGGCCGAATACATGAGCTCA
>JAISRV010000011.1 GCA_031273445.1 Candidatus Adiutrix sp.
ACGACCATAGAGGCCGTAAATTCATCGCCGACGCCGGCGTAGCCGGGCAGGGCCGAACGGGCCAGAAGGTCGCGCGTCACCAGAACCGAACTCTGCCCGGTGCCGCTCAAACGGCCGTGTCCGGTGGCCACGGCATATATCTTGAAGGTAGTCAGGTTTTCGGGCATCCTGATTTTGACTCTGGCCTCGCCGTTTTCGTCAAGAGTCACGGCGGGGTTGAAATAAGCCAGGGCGGCAAAGAGACGGCGCACGCCGTCATCCAGGCGCGAACCCGACTCGCCGCCGCCGCCGCCGGGGTTGGCGCCTTTGAGGCCCCAGTTGCGGCGGCCGATAAGGCTGGTGAGATTGGCGGCGGTCTGAACCGTCAAGGGCCGGTCGCGATGATACTGACGATCGGGGTAATAATTATGGTCTCCGGCCAGTTGAATAACGGCCGCGTCGGCCGCGATCAGAGCCACTTCCGCTTCGGCCGTTCTGTCGCCGCGGTGATTGCTGACCGATACGGTCACCTCCACTTCGTCGCCGGGGCCGACCTCTTCATGGTCTGTTTTGACTTCCACGGTCAGAAGGTCCTTTTTAGAGGGTATCTTCAGCTCCACATAGCCGAGCCGGACGGCGGGCTTGCCGAGATCCAGGCCGTCGCGGTCGGGTTTGTCGGCCACGCGCCCGCGCGCGAGCAAAACCGAGACGAAGACGTTCGGGGCGTCGTCTTCACTGATGGGCACCTCGAAGGTCGGCGTCTGGTTCTCGATTTTGAACACGCGGGCCTCGCGCACCCCGGCCCTCTCTATGGTCAAAAGGCCCTCGCCCGAATCAAAGGGGCTCTGAACCATGATCCTGGCCACATCGCCCGGTTGATGCTCTTTTTTATCAGCGACCAGCGACAGCCGATCGTCGTTGCGCATGCGCCAGCCCACCGGGCCGTCGCCGCTGACGTAAAAATCGCAACTGGCCTGGTTGAGTCGGCCGTCATCGTCTTTAACCTCGGCCAGAGCCACGTAATAACCCGGTTTGTCCGGCGTCAGCTCAAGCTCGACCGGCAGTTCCCCGGTCGTCGCCACGGCTTTGGATATCTCCTGGTCGACCACCCTGGAAACATATTCATAAGCCGAGCCGGCAGATTTACGGCGCACGCTCTGCCAGACGCGGCGATAGAGAGTCACATTCACCTCGCGGCCGGGCACGAGGCGGCCGGCGATATCGGCGGCAATGACTTTCACCTTATGGGGCCGGCCGGCTTCGGCCAGGAAGTTTTCGCTTAAGAGGCCGGCGTAGATTTTAGCCGGATGCACGAGAAAACCGGCCTCGACGGCCACGGTCCGGCGATCCACGTCTTCGACGACCACATGGGTTTCATAAGTGCGGGGGGCCGGCTTCAAGTCGGCCGCCGGCGTGAGATCCACGGCTATGTCGACTGTGCCGTCGGCGGCGAGAAAGCCCTGGCCGGAAAGCACGGTCACCGACGGCTCATAGTAGCCGTAGTCGGAATCGTCATAATCGTCGTTAGGCCTGAAATCACTGGTGATATGGTAATCCGGCGCCCCCGGCAGAGAAAAATGGGCGCGCTTGGTCATCACGGCGTAGCGAACCGGCTGCGCAGCCGCCGGGGCGCCGAAATGATAGGCGGCCCGGCCGGTGACGGCGACCTTTTCGCCGGCCACGGCCTCCCGGGGCAAACCCTCCAGCTTGATCTCAAAGGCCGGCGCCCGATAGGCATAGACGCCGAAGCCGCCGACATAGCGCATTTCGCCGCCGGGCCTGGCCATATTCACTACCCAGTCGCCCAAAGCCGCGTCCGCGGGGATAGCCGTTTCATAGTCGACCGTGCCGAAAGGGTTCGTCTCCACGCGGCCGCCGTCAACCACCCGGCCGCGCCCGTCGCGTATTTCCACTTCCATTTCCTGCCCGGCCAGGTCCAGAAGCTGATCGCCCTGGTTCTGACGGGCGATGATCTTGAACCTGGCCGTCTCGCCCGGCCGGTAAATAGGCAGGGCGCTCAACAGCCAGTGGTCGTCCGCGGCGGCCGCGAAATGATCGGCGTAGTTTATGTTCCAGCGCCAGGGCTCCAGGCCGTCGTTCCAGTTGACGTTCCACAGCGCCATTTGCCCTTCGGCTCTGGCCGTCACAAAAAAATTACGCGCGCCAGGGGCTTTTTCGGCCAGTTCCTGGGCGCCGGGCATCCGGGCCAGACCATTTTCGTCGCTGAGCCCCTGCCAGAGCAAAGTTCCGTCCGGCCCGCGCAGCTCCGCCTCCGCCCCGGCCCAGGCCGAACCTTTGGGCATATTAGTGATCCAGAGCAAGGAAGAGGCGGGGCCGACTTTAAGAGCCAGGCCGATATCGGTAATTTGAATGAGCGTATTATCGAAGCCGTTCGACGATCCCTTTTTCCAGTTGGACCGGACATAAAGCAGGCGGCCGTGGAGCTTGTCCCCGAAAAGGCGGGCCAGGTCCAGC
The DNA here is from genome assembly GCA_031273445.1 of Candidatus Adiutrix sp. GTDB lineage: Bacteria > Desulfobacterota > Desulfarculia > Adiutricales > Adiutricaceae > Adiutrix. The sequence goes on from JAISRV010000011.1 coordinate 2,455, forward strand.
GGCAGCAGCGCCGCGCCGTCTTTGGCGCCGCCGGGCGGCCTCAGCGCCAGCCTGGCGGGTCGGACGTCGGCCAATTCCTTCATGGCTTCCCCGTTGAAATAAAAATACCAGGGCGAAGCATTGGCCGCGCTTAGAAACCTGACGGCCGTCTCCGCCTCCAGGGCATAGCCCAAAACCTCGACTTCATCCAGGTTTCTGACGGTCAGCCCCAGCTTGGGCTCGGTCGCTGTTTCCAGGATGCCTAAATTTCCGTCCAGCCGCACAAAGGGCGAATATTCGCCGGTGACGAATTTTACTTCGGTCCCCGGCCGCAGTTCCTGCCCGTAAATATCCTTGACGCCGGCCTCGAAGGCGACGGCATAGTCGAGTTGAGCCTTAAAACCGCCGGGGATGTAGATATAGTTCCGCGGCTCGTCGCGATCATATTCATCAAGGCCGTCCGCGGCCGCTTCGTCGTCGCCGGCATAGGCTTTCATCAGGGCCGTCAGGTCATAGCCGTTGTTTATCCTGATCAGCGGCAAAACCTCTTTCAGACGCACGGGGTTGGAAAAATCCAAATAGACCCCGTAGGCGGGGTCGACGGAGACGTCTTGTATGGCGGCGGTCAGCGGGCCGTAGGTTCTGCCCTGCCCCAAATTGAGTTCGGCGGCCGGCAACGGCCCGGCCAGCGATTTGGCGCCGGCCGCAAGGGTCAAACTGTATTCGGTGTTCTTCGGCAAAGCTTCGGAAGCCGAAAAATCGAAAGAGAACTCATCCGCCCCCCGCTCATTTTGAAAAGGGACGACTTCAGCCGCCGTTTTTTTGCCGGCGCCGGCCTCCTCGTATTCAAAAAAAGCCTCCAGGCTGCCAAGGTCGACCGCCTGATTGAAGGTCACCCGCCATGACGGACGCAAGGCCCCCGCCGCGTCGGCGGTTTCCGCGTCCAGCAGATAGGCGCGCTCCACTCCCAAGGCGGGCAGCCGCACTTCGAAATTCGCCCCTTCCGCCAACACCGCCCCAGACAGCGCGGTCAACCCCGAGGCGACGGAAACATTCAGGACATGACTGCCGGTCAGGGGAGTTTCCGGCGCAAAAGCCAGGGTATACTGGTTCAACCACCTGGTCTCGCCGGCCAGGGCCGGGGCAATGACCAGGGCGCCCGGCGGCACGTTTTTATAGTCGCCCAGAGCCGTCATGGGCTGATTGAACATCACCGCCACCTGGTTCAGCTTTTTGACCTGCCCGGCCGGACCGCACTGCAATATTTCCAGCGCGCTCCCCTCAGATATAGGGGCGCCCTGATTGGCGGCGGGCGCCCCGACAGCCTCGGCGGCGGCTTTAGCGCCGACGGGGCCGGCCTGAGGCGTCTCGTCCCGGCAGCCGGGGACAAGCGCAAAAAAAATGATCAAGGCGCAGAAGAGCGGCAACTCGGGGCCGGCGATTTTTCTCATGGCGGAACCTCGCTCGCATACTTTAAATCTAAGTTGTAAGAATATATCAATTCGACCTTGATTACAAATAGAGATTTTATTTTTAAGGCCGTCAGGGCCTCTGCCCTCGAAACGGCCGCTTTCATAACTCAGCTTGAAATATTTATAATTTGTGGATATTATGTCTGACGAGCCAATGACCGCTCCTGACGTTATCCCAGGTCCGGGCCGCATGTTTTTCGCCGCTTCCCCAGCGGGAGAAACCCGGCCCGTCGCGGCGAAGCCGGCGGCGGACATAGCGTCCTGCGCGGTTAATTCCGTCCCTCAACGTAGGGCCGAAATTAACCTTTCGGAATTTTTCTTGAAAATGCGATTTTAAAGAAAATTCGACTTTGCGCTGTCGGCCAGCCGCTCTCGCGTCTGGCTGGCGTCCTGTTTGGTTCAGTAAGGAACTAACCGCACGGGACGCCAGTCCGAACGGAACCTGATTTTCGACCGAAGCCCCGGGCGGGCGGGGCAGTCTCCGCCGCCCCAAAAATCACAAAATCACAGATAAGGAAGACCACGAAGATTATGGCCACACCTAAAACATCACTGCGCTTGGCCGGTCTGATCCTGGCTGTTCTTCTGGCGGGGTGCGCCGAAGGCGCCCGCACCCGCGTGGCCCTGCCGCCGCTGGCGGAAAGCCCCGTCCCGCAGACCATTTTCGGCGAAGCGACCCTCGGCGGCGGGCGCCCCGGCGAGGCCGAAAAGGCGCCGCTGGCCCCCAGACGTCCCTTAACTCTGGATGAATGCCTGGCGCTGGCTAAAAAAGTCAGCCCCTCTCTGGACAGCGCGGACCAGAACTACGTCGGCGCCATGTGGGACCGCTGGAGCTCCATAACGGCCTTCCTGCCTACCGCCTCCATGGGCTATGGGCTGACGCGCTATAACGACCTGGCGCAGGCGGCGGGGGCCGGGCGCAGTCGGTACGTCTGGCAGACGCAGGTGACCCAGACCGTCTTTGCCGGCGGCCGCGACGTCTCCAACTATCTATTGGCGCAACTAGGCGTGAACGCGGCCGAAATACAAAGAATACAGGCCGAGGAAGACCTTCTTTTATCCGTCAAGCAATCCTATTACGGCATCCTGGCCGTCCAGAAGGCCTTGGCCGTGGCCAAACAGACGGTCATCAATCTTCAGTCGCATCTGAAAGTGGCCCAGAACTTTTATGACGTGGGCATGGTTCCCAAAAACCAGGTGCTGGCGGCCGAAGTCGAGTTGGCCAAGGCCGTTCAAAATGAAACCGACCTGACGCGTGATCTGGCGATCAACAAAAGCCGCCTGAACATTCTTTTGCGCCAGCCGATCGAAAATCCGGTCGAAGTTGTGGATACCCTTAAATATGCTCCTTTCCCCCTCTCCATAGCGCAGTGCATGGAAATCAGCCTGGCCGACAGCCCGGAAATGAAGCTTGGCCGCAACCAGGCGGCCGCAGGCGCCAAGAGCGTTGATGTGGCCCGTTCCGCTTATTACCCGGAATTGTCGGCTGAATACGTCAATGCCTCCACCGGCGACAGCCCCCGGGCTCATGGCGGCTGGTCGACCAACGACGCCGGCTGGAATGTGGCCCTGATGGCTTCTTTCAACATCTGGGAATGGGGCAGAACCAAGGCGAACGTGGAAAAAAGCAAGGTCGGCCTGAACAGGGCCGTCAACAACCTGACCCTGCTGGAAGACAACGCCAGGCTGGAAGTGACCAGCAACTACCAGAATCTGGTTTCCGCGGGCAAAAATATCGACGTTTCCGCCAAAGCCGTGATTGCGGCGGATGAAGACCTGCGGATGATGCGGGAGCGCTATCTGGAGCAGGTGGCCACCAACACCGAAGTGCTTGACGCCCAGACGCGTTACAGTCAGGCTCAATACGACCACTATCAGTCGCTGTATAACTACAATCTGGCCTGGGCCACTCTTGAGCGGTCTTTGGGCCGCCAGGTCGCGCACGGCCTGTAATGCGGCCCCGCCGGCGGTCTTAGCGGCGAAGCCGGCTGCCGAGTCGCCGTCGACAAGCTTTCGGAGCGGCCCTTTATGATCGCCAAAATGTTTCTGGTCGACGCCTTCGTCGACGGCCCTTTTTCCGGAGGGCGGGCCGCGGTGGTCTTGTTGCGTCATTTCGGCCAGGAAGCCTTGTTGCAAAATCTGGCCGCTGAAATCGGAACCCCCATGACGGTTTATGCCCTGCGTCATGACGGCGCCTTCATCACCCGCTATTTCACGCCGAAAAGCGAGGTTTCCGCCGCCGGCAATTACGCCGCCCTGGCGGCGGCTCATGTGCTTTTCGATACGGCCCTGACCCCGTCGACGCAGCCGGTCCGACTCTTAGGCCACGGAGGCGAAATGAGCGTCTCCAAAAGCCGGGATCCGGAAGACGGGCGGCTGGTCATAGCCGTTCCGCGCCGCCCGATGGAGCCAAGGTCCTACCTCAAGACCTTGACGGAAGCCCTGGCCTTGGCGGAAGGCGATATCCTCGCGGCCGGAGAAGCGCCGGCGGGCACGCGCCTGATTTACTTGAAGAATATGGAATTATTAAAAAATATTCCTTCGGGGCGCTGTCTGCTGACCTCCAGGCCTCAGGCGCTCACTTTAAGCGCGCCCCTGAATGCGGAAGATTCGCCCGGATATGCCCTGCGGCATTTCGCCTATCCGGCCGAAGCGGCTGAAATGTCCATAAATCTAGATGAACAAGCGCCGCTGGCCCTTTTTTGGGGCCGGAAGCTGGGTTTGTCGCGGCTCCAGGCGCGCCTTATGGCCCCAAGAAGCGGCCTTCTGTGGGCGGACCTGGCCGCCAGGCCAGACAGCGTGCTGATATCGGGACGCGTAACGACCGTCTTCAAAGCCGATCCAGCTCTTAAAGAATTGACGGGGGATATCCGGCTTGACCTCTTAACGGGTCTGGCCCCCTGAGTTCCGAAGAAGAAAGCCGGCGGCAGGTGGTAAAATATAGTGGATGACGCCAAAATAAAACCGGCTCGGCCGAGCGGCGCCTGGCGGGTCGATATTCTGACCCGTTTCAAGCCTCTTTTCGACAATCCGATGCTGGCGGCCATACGGGAGGGCCTGAGCTTCTCTCTGCCGGTCATTGTGGCCGGAACGATGGCTATTTTGTTCAACTCCTTCCCTCTGCCGGCTTATCAGGGTTTCATGGTCAACGTCTTCGGCGAGGGCTGGAAGGCGCTTGGCGGCTATATCTGGAACGGCACCCTGGGCGTCATGTCGATCGTCATGGCCATCTCCATAGCCAACAGTCTGTCGGAACAATACAACGCC
>JAISRV010000042.1 GCA_031273445.1 Candidatus Adiutrix sp.
GCCCACCGTCCGGGTCGGGGAATCGGGGGCGGCCAGTTCCGGGTAAAGCTCTTCCAGATTTTTCAGCTCCCGGAACAGCTCGTCCCACTGGTCGTCGCTTATTTCCGGGGCGTTGCGGACATAGTAAAGCTCGTTATGTTTTTTTATTTCATCACGCAGTTTTTTTATTTTTTCGCGCGGTTCATCCAGGCGCGCTGGGCCGTGTTCGTCGGCGTTCTTCATGGGCGGGCCTCCATATATGTTCACTCGGCTGGGCAAACTGTCCCGGCGCCGTCAGATGATGAGCATGGCGTCGCCGTAGCTGTAAAAACGAAAGCCGTTTTCAATGGCCTTTTGGTAGGCGGCGAGGATGTTTTCCCGGCCGGCCAGGGCCGCGGCCAGCATCATCAGGCTGGAGCCGGGCAAATGAAAATTGGTCAAGAGCGCGTCCACGGCCTTGAATTCATAACCCGGCCTGATGAAAAGATCGACCCAGCCTTCCTGACTCTCGACCTCTCCCGCCGCCGCCGCCGCCCACTCCAGCGAGCGCACGGTGGTGGTGCCGACGGCCACGACCGGGCGGCCCTCTTTTTTGGCCCGCCGCGCCGCCTCGGCCGTCTTTTCCGGCACCTCGACGTGTTCGCGGTGCAGCCGCCCCGACTCCAGCTGGGCCCGGGTCAGGGGCGCGAAGGTGCCGGCCGAGACCTTAAGGGTCAGCCTGGCCGTGGGGCGCCCGCCGCTTTCCAGCCGCCTGAGCATGGCCTCTGAAAAGTGAAGGCCGGCCGTGGGCGCGGCCGCCGCGCCCGGAGTCCGGGCATAGACGGTCTGGTAGCGGAGCCTGTCTTCCGGCGCGTCGGGCCTCTTGATATAAAAAGGCAGCGGCACATGGCCCACCTCTTCCAGAATTTCAAGCGGGGGGCCGTCGAAATGAAAGCGTATCAGCCGGCGGCCGTCCGGGGCGGCTTCCAGGACTTCGGCCGCCAGCGCGGCCGGCCCGTCCGGCCGCGAAAACATGAGCCCGGCCCCGGGCTTAAGGCGGCGGCCGGGGTGAACCAGGCACCACAGGTCCAGCGGGCCGGCCGGGACGGAGGGCGGCGGCGGCTCCAGGATGAAAGCCTCCAGGGCGCCGCCGGAGGCGGTTTTGCGGCCCAGAAGCCGGGTCGGGACGACGCGGACTTCGTTAAAGACCACCAGCGCGCCGGGCGGCAGCAGCTCGTCGAGCTGGTCGAAGACATGGAGCGAAGTCAGGCCGGCCTGCCGGTCGAGGCGCATCAACCTGGAGGCGCCGCGAACCGCCGGGGGGGCCTGGGCGATGAGTTCCGGCGGCAGGTCGAACATATAAGGGGCCAGCTCTTCCAAAAGATTCATGCCGGTTTCTCCGCCGTCGGCCCCTTCGCCTCCCGGCGCAGGCCGGCGCGCATGATTTCGCCTTCCAGGGCGAAGAGCAATTGAAAGACAAAGGCCGTGTTGTTGAGGAAACGGTAATCGCCGCGTTCCGTCAGCCTTTCGAAACGGCTTTCGGCGGCCAGTTCGTCGATCAGCGCGACCATCTGGTCTATCGCCCCGCCGGGCGGCGCGGGGCGGGCCCGGCCCAGGAGCCGGTCTTTCCAGGAGGGCCGCTCTTCCAGGCGGCCGACCGCGCGCCGGAAGGAAAACCATTCGCCGGGGGCGATCAGAAGGCCGTTGAGGCGGGCGGCGGCCAGGCGAAGGCGGCGCGACTCCCCGGCCCGCGCCCTGGGCTGGGCCGGGCTCTGGCCGTAATCCAGGGCCCGCGTCTTTTCGGCCGCGACCAGCGGCAGGGCCAGGGGGCAAAGTTCATGGGCGGTTTTTATTTTGGTCATGATCATGGCCTGGCGGCAAAGCGTGAACATCGGAAATGGCCGGGTTCAAGGGCGGTTTCGGCCATGGTCACGGGTGCGGCTCATATTCTATGACGCGCATGGATCGCCATTTGCCCAGGCGGTAGCGCCAGGCCCCGGCGGCGGTCAGAACCAGCACATAGAAGACGAAGGCCGCCCACAGCGTATATACGGAGGCCCAGCCGGCGGCAAAAAGAAGCCAGACTGGCGCGGCCAGGCCGAAGATTCCGCCAAGGCCCATGACGGCCATGGGGAACCAGACGTCGCCGGCCCCGGAGAGGGCGCCGAAGCAGCACAGGTACAGGCCGTCGAAAATGGTGTAAACGGCCACAAAGCGCAGAAGGATTACCCCCAGTTCCATGATCCGGGCGCTGACGGCCGGTTCGTAATGATCAGCCAGAAAGAGGCGCAGCAGGGGTTCGGGAAAGACGACGAACAGAATGACGATGAAGACCAGGTAGAAGCTGCTGAGGCCGATGCCGCTGGCCACCGCGACCGAGGCCCCTTGCGGGTCGCCGCGGCCGATGGCCTGGCCGACCAGTATGCTGATGGCGGCGCCGACGCCGAGCATGGGGAAAAAGCTTAGAGCTTCGATGGAAAAGACGATGTTGTTGGCGGCCAGGTACAGTTCGCCCAGGCGGCCGATGACGAAGGCGAAGAAGGTGAAGGCGGCCAGTTCCAGAAAGCGCTGGAGGCCGCCGGGCGAACCGAAGGCGATCATGCGCTTCATCAGCTCGCGGTCGAAGGCCCGGGCCCGGAAGATGTCATGCGTCTTTTCCATGCGGCGATTGAAGATCAGAAGGCAGAATATGACCGTGGTCGCCAGCCAGGAAAAAACCGTGGACAGGCCCGCGCCCACGATGCCCAGTTCCGGGGCCAACTGAAGGCCGAAGACGTTGAGGCCGAAAACCAGGGCGTAGGTCAGGGGGATGTTTATGAACGCGCCGATGAGGTTGACCCACATGACCAGGCGGGCCCGGCCCAGCCCCGCCAGAAAGGAAGACATGGCGAAATAGGCGAGGTTGAGCACGGCGGGAACGGCCAGAATGCGGTAATAGGTCGTTTCCAGCGCCTGAACGTTCTCTTCGTGACCGCCCAGGGCGAAGATGGCCGGGGCTAAAAAATAAGTCAGGGCGATCAGGGCGCCCGCGGCCAGGGACAGATACAGGCTCTGCCACAGGGCCGCCGCCGCCCGCCTGGGGCGGCCCGCGCCGAGGTACTGGGCGGCGAAGATGCCGACGTAGGCCACCAGCCCCTGGAAAAATGAGGAAACCGTGACGATCATCACGCCGGCCGGAAGGGAGGCGGCAATGGCGGCCATGGAATAGCGGCTTAAAAAGAGGCGGTCGGTGAAAAGCATGGCCGATACGGAAATATTGGAAGCCACCAGCGGCAGGCATATCCTGAGAATATGGCTATAGCCGTTATTGCCTTTCCAGCGCCTGGCCGGGCTCATTGAGCGTAGCGCCTCCAGGAGGCTGGCTTGGGCGGGGCGGTCGGTCGGGGTCGGCATATTCTTCTCTTTTCATATGTAATTCATATGTAATCCTTTTTTATACATTTTTTGGCCTATTATTACAAGTTGAAGTTTTAGTTGCCTTTTAGCTGCCTTTTAGTTGAAGCTTTAGGCCGGATTGAAGTCCTGGCTGAAGGCGAAACAGGCGCCTGAAGCGCCTGAAAAAAACGGCGTCTCCGGCCGGCGTCCCGTTTGGTTGGAAGGAACTAACCAAACAGGACGCCGGCCGGAGACGCCGTAAGGCGTTCAGCCGGCGGATCACCGCTTCCGGCTGACGAGGGCCAGGGTTTGCCCCGCGATTTCCTGCTCCTCGTCGGTGGGAATGACGGCGATTTTTATGGGGCTGTCGCTGGCGTTGATGAAACGCGCCTGAGAGGAACGCTCGCTGTTTTTGGCCGCGTCCAGCTTCAGACCCAGGCCGGCCAGACCTTTGAGCGTCATTTCGCGCATCGTGGCGGAATTTTCGCCCACGCCGGCGGTAAAGGCCAGAATGTCCAGACCGCCCAGGGCGGCCATGTAGGCCCCGATGTATTTCTTGATGCGGTAGGCGTAGGTTTCCATGGCCTGGGTGCACTGTTTGTTGCCCTTCTGGTGGCCTTCTTCAATGTCGCGCAGGTCGGAAGAATTGATGCCGGCCAGACCCAGCAGGCCGCTTTTCTTGTTGAGGTAGGCGTCGACGCCCGCGCTGTCGAGATTTTTGATTTTCATGATGTTCCAGACGATGGCCGGGTCCATGTCGCCGCAGCGGGTGCCCATGATCAGGCCTTCCAAAGGCGTCAGGCCCATGGAGGTGTCCTGGCATTTGCCGCCGTCGACCGCGCTGACGGAGCCGCCGTTGCCGAGGTGGCAGACGATGACTTTGACCTCTTCGGGCTTGGCCCCCAAAAGAGAGGCCGCCTGGCGGGAAACATAGGCGTGGCTGGTGCCGTGGAAGCCGTAGCGGCGAATCTGGTGGTCTGTGTAAAGATCATAGGGCAGGCCATAGAGATAGGCCTGGGGCGGCATGGTGGAGTGAAAGGCGGTGTCGAAGACGCCGACGTTGGGGACGCCGGGGAAGACCGCCTCGCAGGCTTCGATGCCGGTGAGGTTGGGCGGGTTATGCAGGGGCGCTATGGAAAAGCAGTCGCGAATGATCGCCTTGACCTGGTCGTCGATCAGAACCGGATCGGTGATCTTTTCGCCGCCATGCACCACCCGGTGGCCGATGGCCTTCACTTCGCCCAGGGACTTCAGAACGCCGTGCCCGGGGTCGACCA
>JAISRV010000048.1 GCA_031273445.1 Candidatus Adiutrix sp.
ACCCCGGCGAAAGCCAGCAGAAAATACACAGGCGCGTCCCCGATGCCCAGCACGATCACCGCCAGCGGCATCCAGGAGAGGGGGGAAACCATGCGCAGCAACTGGAAAAGCAGGTTGGAGGCCCGGTCAAAGGAACGCGAGAATCCAACCAGCAATCCAATGTGAATTCCAAAAGCCAGGGCCAGCAAAAGCCCGACAAATACCCTGCGCAGGCTGTCCAGGGTATGGACGGTCAGCACGCCGTCGCCGAACAACCGGCAGGCGGAAGCCCAGGCTCTTTCAGGGGCGAAGTACGCGGCCATGGGCACTGTCGCCGCCAGCCTGTCCGTGATGAACCACCAGATAAGCACAAAGCAGACAGGGCCGACAACGGCCGTCAGCGCATTCCTGAAACCGGGACGCCCGGCTTTCGGCGCGGTCGTCATGCTTCGATGAGTTCCTTCCTGTTCCAGCCGTCGGTCACGCCAAAGGCCGGCAGGCCGCCCGCGTTTTCTATGGCCTTGCGGACAAAGCGGTCATCGACCAGATCCTTGGCGGCAAAAGCCGGATCCAGAGTTTTCAGAAAGGCGTTGTCTCCTTCCACCACGGTGTCTTTCAGGGCCTCGACCAGCGCCTCGGTATACGAAGGGAAGGGATAGGGTTGAAAATCAATGCGTTCATGGTTCCAGTCTTTGTGGATGTTGGCTCCGCTGGCGAAATACTGGGCCTCAAGCTGCGCATTCGGCGTCAGCACGCGTTCCAGCACCGGTTTGGGGAAGGGCGTGTACTGCCCAGCGCCGTCACTGGCCAAGAGGGCGGCGGATTCGCCGCGATGCGTGCGCATCCACAGTTGCGCCTTGACAATGGCGTTGACCACTTTCTGAGTCCATTCAGGGCGTTCGTCCAAATCCCGCTGGTGCTGGAACACGACGCAGCAGGCATGGTTGTTCCACACGTCGCTGGTGAAACGCGCCACCTTGCCGATATTTTGCAGTTCCGCGGCGGCGTTGAAAGGTTCGGCCACGATGAAACCGGCAATGGATTTTTGCGCCAGAGCCGGGCCCATATCAGCCGGCGCCATGACGACCAGAGCGACTTCATTTTTGGCCAGCTCGGCCTTGGGCGCGGTGATCACCTGCAAGCCCTCCTTGCGCAGGATTTTTTGCAGAACGACGTTGTGGATGGAATACCAGAAAGGAATGGCGACTTTCTTGCCTCCCAAATCGGCGACTGAAGCGACATCAGGCGCAACCGTCAGGCCGGAACCGGCCATGTGGTTCCAGGCGGTGACTTTCGCCGGGAATTTTGAGCCAAAACGCGCCCAGACAGTGATGGGCGACAGCAGATGCACCACGTTGACCTGTCCGGCCATAAAAGCTTCCACCACCTGCGACCAGGAGCGGAACAGGCGCGGTTTGTCGGCGGGTATGCCTTCCGCCTCAAACAGCTTGTTGGCGTGGGCGATCAATAGCGGCGCGCTGTCCGTAATGGGCAAATACCCGATACGGACAGTTTGATCGGCCGTTTTTTCAGCGGCGAAGCCTATCTTCGGCAGGGCCACAGCTCCGGTCAGCAGCGCTGAAAGCCGTAAAAATTCGCGCCGTGTGACGTCAAGTTTGAATTCCATATCTTCCTCCGTATGTTATGGTATGGCCTCAACGGCCTTGCCGCCATTTGAAGGCGCAAGCCTGGAGGCTATCTCTTCCCGCAAATCCTGAAACACGGCGGTGCGGCGATTGCGCCGCGCCGCGCCGTCCGCCGCCTTGCCAAGCAGAGATTCCAGATCCCATGAAACAAATTTCGTTTTCCCCGCCTCTTTTGTCATGAGCAGCAGACGATCCGCGATCATCAGCGCTTCGTCCATGTCATGCGTGACAATCAGGGCGGAGGTTCCGCTTTTGTGTATTATGTCAAGAAGCAGATCCTGCATGGATTTGCGGGTAATGGCGTCCAGGGACGAAAAAGGTTCGTCCAGCAGAACAAGCTCGGCCTGTCTGGCCAAAGTCCGCGCCAGAGCCGCTCTTTGAGCCATGCCGCCCGACAGTTGCGCGGGGTATTTGTGCCCGGCGTCTTCAAGCCCCACTTCCCGCAGGGCGGCCCGCACCCTTTGCTCCCGCTCGCCAGGCGGCACGAAAAGGCTTTTAAGGCTCAGGGCAAAGGCTACGTTGCCCTTGACCGTCAGCCACGGCAAAAGGCAGGCGTCCTGAAAAACAATGGAAATTTTCGTCGGCGTCGTCTGAAATTTTTCGCCGTGAAAGGCGACATACCCGGCATCGGCCGCCAATAGCCCGCCCGCTATATGCAGCAACGTCGTTTTGCCGCAGCCCGATTCGCCGAGCAGCGCGACGACCTCGCGCTCATGCACGGCAAAGGAAATATCGCTGAAGACATAGTCCCGGCTGCCGGGATAACAAAGAGCGATATCCACGGCCTGTAAAAGCGGAAGCTTATCCGCGCCGGTCATGGCTTGCGCCGCGCAAGGCGCCGCGCGGCGCGTGAAGCGCGGCTCTTTTTCGTTCTTATTTTGACGCCTGGCCTTGTCCGCCTATACATGAGGCGCTCCTTTATCCCCGGGCCGCGAGGCGGCTGCGCTTGCCCTCAAGGTCGGCAATAACGGCCTCCGCCAGCGCCAGAGGATTGATATCCACAATCATTGCCGATCCAAGGGTTTTAAGGGCATCTTCCCGCAAATAGCGCTGAACGTTGGCGGAAACCTGAACGGGGGCGTACACGCAATGGTAGGAGTTAATGCCCAGCAGGCGAAAGCTGGTCGCTGCGGCCAGACCTTTTTCGTTAGACCATTCCGGGCTGACAAAGGCAAAGGGCATGTCTTTCATGGGCAGGCCGGCAAGGTCGGCCAGCCCCCTGAACAGGGCGGAAGCTCGCGCATTGTCCAGGCATTCTCCCATATGCCACACCGGGGGCAGTTCGCCGCGCAGAAAGGCGTTCAACCCCGCGCCGGCCTCCTTCAGCGCATCCCGCCGACACAAGCCCAGTTTGAGCAGGGGGAAAGAGGCGCAGCCGTTGGTAAGCACCAGCACGTCATGGCGAATCAGGCGAAGCGCGACCTCGTACACGGCCTTTTCGTACATAACCTTGGGGTTGCTGCATCCCACAAGATTGACTATGCCTGTCAGTTCTTTCCGTCGCAAGGCCTCCAGAAGCGGCATAAGTCCGTCGAAGTGCGCGCTGATGTTTTCAACAGAAAAACCGATTTCCGCCTCCGCCTCAATGGCCGGGATATGCCTGGGCACGTTTTTTCGTTCGGCGAAACTTTCCACGGCCCGCCGGAGTATGGTTCCGGCCATGGCCGCGCTTTCATGTAAGTTGCCGTGATGATGGTCATAGCCGTAAAACTCGGCCCCCGGCAGACGACCGGAATCATTGGTAGTGACGACCACTGTTTTATAGCACTTTGCCGTATCTACAATGGAAGGGAAAATATCCTGCACGTCCGCCAGCCATAAATCCAGAGCGCCGGTTCCCAGCGCCAGTTCCGCGCCCGCCGCGTTGGACAGGGGAATAACCCCGCCGTAGCGATACAGGCCGGAAAGGCCGGAACAGCAAATGCCGTAAAACTCTATGCCCTTGGCCCCCTGCTCCGAAGCCTGCCGCAAAAACTCCGGGCTGCGCCCCTGTCTGATGACTTCGCTGACCAGCACCGGCGAATGCCCATGCACGGCAATGTTCACCCAGCCCTCTTTCAAAGCGCCGACATTGCATTTAACCGTGCTTCGCCGGGGCGGGCCGAACAGACTGTCCATAGCGATGGAGGAGCCAAACACGCTGCTCCAGGCAAAAGCAAGGCCGCAACGCAAAAACTGCCGCATGACATTTCGCCAGTCGCCGTCAGTGCCGGTGCTGGTGCGATGCAAGGCTTCAAAAACCTCATGGGTCGCGCTGATCGGCAAAATGTCCAGTTCCTCCCAGACTTTTAGGCGTTCCGGCGAGGCGAATGCGTCAAGGGTTTTATGCCGGGCGGGAACGGAGCGGGACAAATCCTCCAGCAACAGGTCGGCAAGATCCAGAGCAACAGCGCGCAATGGCCTGCCTTCCACGGCAATGCCGAGCGCGGCGGCGGATTTTCGCGTCTTTTCCTCTCCGACTATGGGCATATTCAGGTCGCCTTCAGCAGCGGCCTTCAAAGCCAGCATAACCTCACGGCCTCTGGCCCCGTGCGCCGCCGTTCCGGCGGCGATCATGCGCAATAAACCCCTGGCCGCCACCAGATCTCGATCCGCTCCGCAGGCCCCTCTGGGGCTTTTGGCGGTAATGGAGCAGGGTCCCATGACGCAGTTGCGGCAACAGGCCCCGGCCAGGCCAAAAAGGCAGTGCGGTTTTTGCTGGTCAAAACGGTCAAAAACGGTTTCAAGGCCCTGCTCCGACATATGCCGCAGCAATTCACGCACAGCCGCGTCCGGGGTCTGCTCCGCCACATCCTTGCTGCTGGGAAAGCTTTTTCTGTAGGCGGCGACCGCCTGAATGTAATCATTGTCGTCGGCGTGCGCATGCTTGCGCCCGGCATGGGAATGAACCACACCGGCGGCAGGCCCGGCGGCCTTGAACGTATTTTGTATTTTTTCGCCCAAGAGATGCGCCTCTGTAATTTAAAAATGATAAAATCTACCAAATTTATAATATTATACTGGAAAATTGTCAAATATTTTCGTTGCCGTCCAAAATAACCGCGAACGTGGTTTTTGTCTTTCCTGACAATATGAATTAAATTTAAATTCAAATCCGTCATTAGGGTTGATTTCTAATGACGGATTTGGGCTAAAAATTGAAACAGAGATTATCCGTTTACTTCACTGCTTCAAAACCCTGATTCAGATCGTCTATGATATCGTCGATATGCTCCGTGCCGATGGAGAGCCGCACCGTATTGGGCTTTATCCCTGAGGCGAGCAGTTCGCCCTCGCTCATCTGAGAGTGGGTGGTGGAGGCCGGGTGGATGACCAGCGACTTGACGTCCGCCACGTTGGCCAGGAGCGAGAAGAGGTTGAGTTCCTCGGTAAAACGTTTGGCTTTTTCCGCGTTTCCATTGAGCTCGAAGGTGAAAATTGAGCCGCCGCCCCGGGGAAAATACTTTTCGTAAAGCTTGTGGTCCCGATGCCCGGGAAGTGAAGGATGATTCACCTGCTCCACCTGGGGATGGCTTTTCAGCCATTGAACCACTTTGAGAGTATTGTCGACATGTCTCTCAACTCGCAGCGAGAGAGTCTCAAGGCCTTGGAGGAAAAGGAAGGCGTTGAAGGGAGACAGAGAGGCGCCGGTGTCGCGGAGCAGGGTTGTCCTGGCTTTGATGATGTAAGCCAGATTCTTCACCGCATCGGTAAAGACGACGCCGTGATAGCTGGGATTGGGTCGGCTTAAGCCGGGGAACTTGTCGTTCTGGGCCCAGTCGAATTTGCCGCCGTCCACGATGACGCCGCCTATGGAAGAGCCGTGGCCGCCGATGAATTTTGTGGCGGAATGGACCACGACGTCTACGCCGTATTCGATGGGGCGCAGCAGATACGGCGTGGCGAAAGTGCTGTCCACTATGACGGGAATGCCGTGACGATGGGCGATGGCGACCACCGCCTCAATATCCACAATGCTGGCGTTGGGGTTGCCGATGGTCTCGAAGAAGAGGGCCTTGGTGTTCGGCTTTATCGCGTGTTCAAAGCCGGTGGGGTTGCTGCCGTCCACGAAGCTGACCTCGACCCCCATGTCTTTAAAGGTGTTGGCGAAAAGATTGTACGTTCCGCCGTAGAGCTGGTTGTCCGAGACGATGTGGTCGCCGCTCCTGGCGATGTTCTGTATCGCGTAGGTGACGGCCGCGGCGCCCGAAGAAGTGGCCAGAGCCGCCGCCCCCTTCTCCAGGGCGGCCATGCGCCGCTCAAAGACGTCCCAGGTGGGGTTCATTATCCGGGTGTAAATGTTGCCGACCTCAGTGAGGGCAAAACGATCCGCGGCGGATTTTGAGGTGGGAAACACGTATGAGGTGGTCTGATAAATCGGCACCGCCCGCGCGTCGGTGGCGGGGTCTGGTTTTTCCTGTCCCGCGTGCACCTGGACGGTTTCAAATTTGTAATTTCTGTTCGTCATAATAAATCTCCTCCTTGCCAGATAAAATTCCGTTCCGTTCCTTTCGCGGGAACCATAATTCTGCAAATGACGGAAACCAGTCTCCGATATGGTCTCTCCGCTGAATACCCTTCTATCGTCCCCCACGGGACAGGCCATGACGCAAACGCCGCAGGGGTAACGCATTTCGTCGCGTAAAAATTGATGGTAGCTGGCGCATTTGTATCGTTCCATATCAGCTATGCGCAGGTCCGACCGCTTCGTGAAAGCGCCGATGGGACAGGCTTTGGCGCACTTGCCGCAGCCTGAACAGAGTTCCTGTTCCAACATGGGGTCAGGAGGAAGAACGGCGTCGGTTATTATCGAGACCAGGCGCACCCTCGGCCCGAATCCCGCGGTGATCAGGCAATGATTTGCGCCGATGGTTCCAAGGCCCGCGTACTTGCCCGCCAGAACCTGGGAAAAAGCCGCCTCCGGCTTTTCGACTAAAGCCCCGATTTCCCCATAGCCGTCCCGGGGGAAAAAGTGCGCCCTGAAGCCCAGAGACAAAAGGGCGGCGGCCAGGCGATAGGCGGCGTCATCCAAGATACGGTTGGTCGTGTTGTACAGTTCGGAATAAAAATTGGACGGCGTTGATTCGCCCATGGAAAGAAAAATGGGCAAGCCGCCCGTGATGACGGTCCTGCTCCAGGGCCAGATGTTTTTTGGGAAATAATTTTCCCGCGGCTCAGAAGGCATCGGGGAACCGGGAAGAACCGGCATGGCGGCGGAACCTTCCTCCCATCGTTCGGCATTCGCGAAACCGAGCAGGCCGAAGCCAAGCCGCTGGGCTTCGGCCGCGATTTTATTTTTCAGTTCCCTCCCGTTCATCATCTGGCGATTACGTCTCTTTCCATGAAATAAAGAACTTTTCCAGGGCCAGGAGCGCCCAGTTCAAGCCAATGCCCAATATGGCCAGACTTATGATTCCTCCATACATTTCCGGCACGTTGAAGGTCTCTTCCGAATAAAGCACCAGATATCCCAACCCTGAAGAGGCGCCTATCATCTCGGCGGCGACGACCGCCATAACGCAGTAAGAGCCGCCGAGGCGTATGCCCGTAAAAATTTCAGGCGCCGCCGCCGGGAGCATGACCTTAATGAATATGAACAGTTTCGAGGC
>JAISRV010000071.1 GCA_031273445.1 Candidatus Adiutrix sp.
GCGGCCAGCCTGACCAGATGCGGGACGATCAGGCCCACAAAACCGATTATGCCGGCGACCGACACGGCGGCGGAAGCGGCCAGGGAGGCGGCCGCCAGAAGACGCAGCCGCACCCGCCGGGTGTCGACCCCCAGGGTTTCCGCCGAGCGGAGGCCGAGAGTCATGATGTTCATATCCGCCGCCGACCATATGGCCGCCAGAAGGGCCGGCAGGAAAAAGGCGGCGACGATGGCCGCGTCGCTCCAGGTGCGGGCCTGAAAACTGCCCAGGAGCCAGAAAATTATGGAACTGACCTGTTCCCCGGCCAGATATTTCATAAAGGAAATGGCGGCCGACAAAATGGCCGACATGACGACCCCGGCCAGAATCAGATTGACGGGCGAAAGGCGTTTCATCTCGTCGCGCGCCAGCGCGATGACCAGCGCCAAAGTCAGGGAGGCCATGATGAAGGCCCCGGCGGTCAGAGCCCAGGGCGCGTCCAGGAACGGCAGGCCCGGCGCCATAAGGCGCATGATGATGACTACGGCCGCGCCGCAGGCCGCGCCGGAGGAGACGCCCAGGGTGTAGGGATCGGCCAGCGGATTCAGCAGAAGACCCTGAAAGACGGCCCCGCTCAGCCCAAGAGCCGCGCCGCAGACCATGGCCGTCAACAGGCGCGGCAGACGCACTTCCCACATGACCGTTATTCTGGTTTCATCCAGGCCGATGAGGCCGCCGCTGAGCTTGCCCCAAATCACGGTCAGGGTCTCGGAGGGCGAAAAAGGCATGAAGCCGGAGCCGACGGAGACCGCCGCCGCCATGAGCAGCAGAGCGGCCAGAAATGCTCCCAGAGCCCAGGGCGAACGCCAGGCGGATTTTGGGGCTTCTTGTTTTGGCGTCATCTTTTTCCTCGAACATGGACTATTGGACTGTGCGGTTAGAAGGAACCAACCGCACAGGGCGCCAGGCGAGATAGCCTCAGCCCCAGAAAAGGTTGTTGGCTTCTTCCAGGTGAGGCAGCGTCAGGCCCAGGTGCTTGGCGGTGAGGTAGGCCGAATGAGTGGAAAAAAAACCGGTGACCCAAGGATCAGGCCATTGTCCGGCCAATTCTGTTTTAGCCGGATCAGTCTGATTTCTGTCATTTTTAATTGAGTTCAGCCATGACTGCGACGGACCGGCGCCGCTCATGCTCCGGATGACGAATTCAGAAATCCAGGCCGGGTTGTCGGCCTCGAAAGTTTGCGGCTGACCGCCCAGGGCCAAGGCCAGGCTTTTGGCCTCGGCGCTCACTTCACGCATGAAAGCGGCCGTCTCCAAAGGGGAGGAACGGATTTTACGGGCCCGGTTCATGAAAAAGCCGTAGAGCGCGTAGGCGTCGGCCAGGGCCGCAGCCATTTGAACGCCTATGGGATCAGGGCTCACATGGACTTTGAAGCGGCCCCATTTGAACAAAAGAGCCTCGGAAGCGCGCCCGCTCCTCACCTCTCCGGCCAGGGTCCACAGGCCGCCTTTTTCGCCCACGAGCGCAACCGGATCAAAGGGGCCGCTTAACGCCAGGATGCTGATTTTAGGCCGCCCGGCGCTCACCGCCGCCTCCCAGGCGATCTGCATGGTCAGGCGGTGCGACTGCGGATCAAAACCGCGGCTGGCGATGATCAGGCTGCGCAGTTCATGGGCTTCGGCCAGCGCTATTTTCAGCATCTCGTCGACTCTGTGCGGAGCGACCGCGACGACGACTTCAGTGGCCTTGCGAAAAGCGGCCGTATGGTCGTGAGTCGGGAAAATATTTTTCGGCAGCCGACAGTCCGGAAAATGAGAGGGCAAGACGCGATCGTAAGCCAGGGCGCTGATCTCCTCCTCATTGGGGTCATACAGGGTGAGGCTGGAGTTGTTGTATTTTTTGTCGCCCAGGGTGCGGCGCCCCAGAAATGAAACCAGGCCATAGGCCCAGGGGCCCAGCCCGCAGACCACGAAATTTTCTTTGGCCGAAGGGCTGTAAAGGCGGCGGTCGCCATGGGTGGCGTAATAGGCCAGGCCGTGCGGGGCCAAAATTTTAGGCTTGCGTCCGGAAAACCAGGGCAGGCGCCCAATGACGCGCCGGGCCGAAAGAGAGCGCAGACCGTCGTCCAGCGCGTCTTTCAGACTATTTTCGCGTATGAAGTCCTCAAAATCCGGCTCCGTGGCGAAAGCGCGCCTATGGTAGTCGCGCGCCTCGTCCATAACCCTGGCCGCGGCCTCTTCCAGGTCGGCCATTTTCCTGGCCTTGGCCAGAGCGCTGGCCGCCAGGTGGCTGGTCATGATCTTTTTGTCGCGGGCTATTTCCTTGATGGCGTAAAGAGACGCGTATTCGTCGATGGTCAGTTCGCTGGCGGCCTCGCCCGCCAACTCTTCACGAAGCTCCGAAACCAGCCGGCCCCGCCCAAAGCCGACGAAAGTGCGCCCATACATATTTTTCAGGCCGCGAATAAGGCTCTCCCGGGGCTGCCAGGGCCGCTTCAGAAGTTCGCCGGCCATGTGGCCGCCGTTGAGCCAGGAAATCAGCCCACGTCCTTCCGATAGGCCCAGGTCTTCCGGCACCCGGCTGTAGCTGATGACCACCGGCTGCACCATAACGTCATTTCTGGCCGCCAAGGCGCCCTGGAGCGCCACCAGACGCCGCGGATAACGGAGGCTGCCGTCGCGTGTTCTGGCCCCGCCGGACCAGGCTTCCAGAAATATGCCCTGGGTCTTGCCCATTTCGCCTAAAGCCTGGCAGTAGTGGAACAGGGTGGAAAGATAGGCCCGGCCGGCCCCGGCGCGCAGGATGACGTATGAACCCACCATAAAAATGCGAGTCAGGCTTGGAGTAGCCATCATATTTTGCCCGGCGGCGAAAAGCGGCAGAGCCAGGCCGTTCTGGTCCAGAAAGACGTTGAAAATGAACTCGTCCCAATGCGAGGTATGGTTGATGAGATAGACGACGCCCCGGCCTTCGTCGCGGGCTTTTTTAAGCCGCTCGAAATTGCGCATTTCACGGCTGTCGGCGGATACGAAAAGACGCGAGATATCGTTCGATTCGAACAGGTGGGAAATGATGTTGAAGCCTGAGCCGCGAAGCATTTTGTGTAGGTCGGCGTCATAACGGCAGGAGATGATGTCGGCCTGGCTTTCAAGTTCCTGGCGGCTCACGCCGTCGCCCCTGTCGGCCATGGCCCGCGCGGTCAGATCCACGGCGAGCCTGGCGATCTCGGCTTGATCGTCAAAGGCCGGCGGCGGCGACAGGGGGTGGTTCATATAGCTCAAACCCGGCTCACGCCTGGAGATGGCGGAAAAAAATTTGACGAAATCAAAACGCTTGAAAAAAGCCCAGACCAGCGCGGCCCCAAGAGCTCCGGCTTTATTTTTCATCAAATATCCTTCCTTGGCGTCGGCCTCGACAGCCGTCCAGAGCCAGTAGTTCTAAATGTTCAGTCGCTGGAGCTGGAGCCCACCGGGTCTATGGCATACTCGGCCATGGCCTCGGGGAGGTTGCCGAAAACCACCATAAATGGAATTTCCCTGCCTGGATCAATATGCATGTTTAAGCCGTTCTGACCTCCTTTCAGCGTCAAACGGGCAATAATTTCATTCATGGGCAGTTCCGTAAGTTCCGCTTCGGATATGAGGTTGCCGGCGTAAACATAACGGTCGGCCAGAACGCTGCCGTCGGCCGCGAGCAAGGCGCCGCGCAGCCGGATAAAGCTGCGCCGCTCGGGATAGCCGTTGGAGACCATGCCGGTTATGATAAGTATCTGCCCTTCATGCTTGTTTTCCCGAAAATAGTGATTGTGATTGTTGCGGGTGAAAGTTATGCCCCGCGTGCCGTCCCGGTCGCCGTCCAACTCCTGGCTCTGCTCCGGCGGGGCGGCGGCCGCGGCATTGACGGAAGAGTCGGCCGCGCCCTCCTCGCCGGTGGAAAGGGCGATGGGCTCCGGCCAACTGGACATCAGATAGAGGCCGATGGCCAGAACGGAGGCGGCAATGGCCATGACCAGAAGAATCCTGGAACCGCTGGAGGGTCTGCCTCCGGCCGCGCGGAGAACAGGCTCCTGCGAAGCGGCGGTTTCGGCGTCCGCCATATCCAAAACCTTCGGGCCAATTTCAACCGGATCCGCAGCCAGGCCAAGATCGTAGTCGTACTCGGGCTAAGCCGCTTTGACCTTCCGCGGCTCTTCCGCGGCGGCGGGGCCGGCCCCGGCCGCGGAGAGGGGGCCGGCCCCGCCGCCCGTTTCTTCGTCGCCGGCTTCGGGCGCCTCTTCAAAATCGTCTTCATTAAAATCGCCGACGCTGGGGGGCTGCGGCAGCGGGCGCCGCGTTTTGGCCCGACGGGCGCTATCCCGTCTCAAGGGCGGCCTGGAGGCGGACGAATCGAAATCTTCCTCATCGAAATCGTCGTTCAACAAATCGTCCAGCTCGTCGTCGCCGAAGGCGGAGCGACTGGGGGCTTCTTCCAAGTCGGAATAAAGGCGACGGCGCTGAAGCCGCCTTTCCTTCATAGCCCTGGAACTTTTATCGACCTTAAGGTCATCGTCGAAAAAAACGTCAAAATCCAGGTCATCGTCTTCTTCCGGGTCATAATCATCGGCTGCGGCGCCGGCCCGCAGCGAAGCACTGGTTTCGCCGGGCGGCGTTTTGTCGTCGTCGTCAAAAATACGCGAATCATAATCAGGAGCCTGGCCGGCGCCGGAGTAGACGTAAGGCCGTGGAGGCGCGGCCGCCGGGCCGGGGGGGACTTCCTCCCGGCGAGGCCGGTAAACGGTAAAAACATATTGGCAATTGGAACAGCGAACCTTGGAGCCGGTTTCTTTGATCTGTTCCGGCGCGACCTTGAATCTGGCTTGACACTGTCCGCAGGTGATTATCATCAAAGGCTCCCGTTTCAAGCCCGGATCGGGCTTCAATCCCCGGACCGGGTTTCAATCTGATAGATGTCCGGAAGATTGCGGTATCTCTCCGCATAGTCAAGGCCATATCCGACCAGAAAGCCGTCGTCAAGCGAAAAGCCGACATAATGGCATTCCACCGGAACTTCCCTTCGGGCCCGTTTATCCACGGCCACGGCCACCTTAAGCGAGGCCGGCCCGCGTTTTTTCAAAAACTCCATCAGCCACGACAAAGTCAGACCACAATCCGCGATGTCTTCGACGACCAGCACATGCCGGCCCTTTAT
>JAISRV010000082.1 GCA_031273445.1 Candidatus Adiutrix sp.
CCAGAACCGCTTCGTCAAGGCGCAGAGCCATCGGGCCGCCGCCCGTTTTCAAGCCGGCCGCAGCCAGGCTGCGGGCCAGAGGCAGGGCCCGGGTCCGGCCCTGACCGCCGTCTTCCCGCCACAGTTTGAAGAGGCTGATGAGACAGACGCCTTCGGCTCTGACGGAATCGAAGCAAACCGGGGCCGCGAGGGGGGCGCCGTTGAGCCTGACCAGGCAAAAATTTTCCACATAGGCGGAACGCGAAAAAAGCGAGCCCCCGGCTTTTTCAAAGGTGAATTCCGGGCCGTTGTCGCCGGCCAGGGCGGCGCTGCCCAAAAAATGTCTGAAAACCCAGCCCGGCCCGAAATAGAGAGCCAGAACCAGCAAAATGGCCGTCAACGCCAGCGCCCGGCGAAGCCGGCCGTGGGCCGGCGGCCTGGTCTCTGGTTGGACGGCGGCGCAAAAAAACACAAATTCCTCATTAATTCAAATCTGTTGGTTAATTCAAATCTGTTGCGAATATGGCCGCCCGGCCGCTTCAAGCCTTAAGGGCGCCGCGCAATTCGTCAAGATCAGACATCTTTTCCTGGATCATCCAGTTTCTGATGTCGTTTATGATCGTCAAAGGGGTCCGCGGGTCGAGCAAAACGGCGGCGCCGACTTCCACCGCGGCCGCGCCGACCAGGATAAATTCCAGCGCGTCCCGAGCCGAAGAAATGCCGCCGACGCCCACCACCGGAATTTTCAAAACTCTGGCGCATTGCCAGACCTGCCTTAAGGCCACCGGCTTTATCGCCGGCCCGGACAGGCCGCCGACCACGTTGGCCAGTTTCGGCCGTCGCCGTTCGAGATCAACCGCCATGGCCGGGATGGAGTTGATCAGCGAGACCGCCGCGGCCCCGGCCTTTTCCGCCGCCAGGGCCACCGCCGCGATATCCGAGGTCAGGGGGGTCAGCTTGACCATGAAAGGTTTGCCGCCGGCATTTTCAAAGACGGCCTGCGCCGCCTCGGCGGTCAAGGCGGGGTTCGAGCCGAAGGCCAGCCCTCCGGCGCGGACGTTGGGGCAACTGACGTTGACTTCCAGCATATCCACGTCGGAATGCGCCAGGCGTGAGGCCAGAAGGCCGTATTCCTCCGCGGAGTTCCCCAGAATATTGGCCGCGACCAGCGCCCCGGCGGCTTTCAGCGGCGGCAGGGCTTTTTCTATAAAGGCCTCCACCCCCATATTTTCCAGACCGATGGCGTTCAATATCCCGCCGCAGCTTTCCGCCAGGCGGGGCGTTTCATTGCCCGGCCGGGGGGTCAGGCTGAGGCCCTTGGTTATGACCAGCCCCAGGGCTTCCGGCGGGCAGAAGCGCTTCAGCTCCAGGCCGTAGCCAAAAACGCCCGAGGCGCTGATCACCGGATTTTTCAGCGTCAGCGGCCCCAGCCTGACCGCCAGATTAGGTTCCATGGTCATTCTAGCCTGCTCCAGTCCACCTTCAGCCCATCGGTCACCGGGCCGTCCTGGCAGGCCCGAAAGCGCCCGCCGCCCTTAAGCGGCAGACTGCAGGTCAGGCAGACGCCGAAGCCGCAGGCCATGCCGGCTTCCACCGACACCCAGGCTTCGACGCCCAGGCGCTCGGCCAGGGCGGCGACCGCCGCCAGCATGGGGGTCGGGCCGCAGGCGAAAACCGGGCGCGGTTCGCGCCGCAGGGCTTCTTCCAGCGGGGCGGTCGCCAGCCCCGTCCCGCCGTAGCCCTGTCCGTCTTCGGTCACGGCCGTGAAGTCTCCGGCCCAGGATTTAAGCCAGGACCGCTCCACTTGAAGGGCCCCCCGCCTTTCGCCGTAAAATAAAGTCGCCGGCCGATCCGGCCCCAGCCAGTCTTTCGCCAGCGCCATCGGGGCCAGGCCCATGCCTCCCGCAACCAGGTAAAGGGCCGCCGGCGCCGTCGGCCGGACCTGGTCAAGCCCCCGGCCTAAAGGGCCGCTGATTTTAACCCGGGCGCCTGGCCCGACCCGGCTCATAAGGGCGGTGGCCGGCCCGACCACCCGGTAGAGCAGCGACAACTGATTTTTATCGGCCCGGTGTATGGAAAAGGGCCGATCCATTAGCGGCAGCCCGCCGTCTTTCGTCTCCGGCCAGGCGCGCGCTTTGACGAAACGGCCCGGCCCGGCCTGGCCGGCCGCCTCGGCGCATTCCAGGGTCAGCAGAAAAGTTTCCGGCGCCAGGGGTCTATTTTCCAGAACCAGCCCCTGGCTGATCACCGGCCCTTCATCAAACTCCATCTTTATCACCCTGTCGGCCTCGCGGCCGGGCCCGACGCGGTTATTATATCAAAAACAGCCTGAAAAATTGAGAATTTCAGCGTCCGCAGCATTGTTTGTATTTTTTTCCCGAGCCGCAGGGGCAGGGGTCGTTGCGCCCGACTTTGGGTTGGGCGCGCGTTTCCGGCCGCGCCTTGGCCGGTTCGACCGCGGCGGCGCCGCGGGAAAGGGTCATGGGCTGTCTGGACTCTTTGGGGGCCAGTTCCTGAACTTCCTCTTCATGCCTGACCCGGATATGCGAGATGAGGCTGATGGAGTCGGCGCGCACCCGGGCCAGCATATCCTGAAACATGTCGAAGCCTTCCCGCTGATATTCGCGCAACGGGTCTTTCTGGGCGTAGCCGCGCAGACCTATGCCGT
>JAISRV010000121.1 GCA_031273445.1 Candidatus Adiutrix sp.
GATCGTCTTCAGGAATGCCGGCTTCCACCTTGCCGACCAGGTCGGAGCCGACGTCGGCCGCCTTGGTGAAAATGCCGCCGCCGACCCTGGCGAACAGGGCGATGGAGCTGCAGCCCATGGCGAAGCCGTTAATATACTGGACGGTATGGTCATTGCCGTCAAGACCGTAAAGATAGAACCAGAAGCCCACGCCGATCAGACCGAGCGAAGCCACGGACAGCCCCATGACCGAACCGGAAAAAAACGAGATGGACAGGGCCGCGCCCAGGCCTTTCTCGTTGGCCGCGGCCGCCGTGCGGGAATTGCCTTTGGTGGCCGCGCTCATGCCGAAATAGCCGGCCGCGATGGAACACATGGCCCCGGTGAGAAAAGCAAAGGCGGTCTGATGATTCAAACCGGCGCACAAAGCGACGAAGACCACCACGATGAATACGGCCAGATAGACATATTCCTTTTTCAAAAAGGCCATGGCCCCATCATGAATCAGGCCTTCCAGGCTCTGAATCTCCGCGTTTCCGTTGGGCTGTTTTTTGACGTAGGCGTAAATCAGATAGGCGACCACCAACCCGATGACGCCCAACCAGGGGGCAAATTTTGTCAACTCCATCAATGACGACATGCTTGGCTCTCCTCCGCTCTTAATTTTTGCGTTCCTCTATGCCCATCGCCGGCGAATCTTCCGTATGGCTCTATATTGTTTTTCTAAGGCCGAGAGGCTTAATTGGAAAAGAATATTATAGCATGTAATAAACGATATAGTCCAGCAAAAAATCGCCGACATTTGACGAAAAGAAGCCAAAAGCGCAGGGCCATCACATAAAAAACGTAACCCTGTGAAATCACAAATATTCACAAACAGAGGCCTTTAAAAATCATCGTGACGTTTCAATATATTACGATTCTCATGCGGTTGCCCTGCCAAAAGCGAGAATTGCCTTGACAGGCCTGGGCCGCCTGACTATACTCAGGAGGTAAACTGTAATGTAGACTACAAATTATAAGCCGACATCTTTATTTCGACGCTCTCTTGACTCTCTCCCTGGCTTTAATAATAATGATTAATAATTAAAATAAGCCCCTTTCCAGGAATCTATTAAGGGCAGCGGCCAGATAGGCGCTTTTATTTATTGTGGACGGCGGCGGGGAACAAATGAGCGGCAAACAGTCGAAAAAGAAAAAAATTCAAAGCCGGCCCGTCGCCCGGGCCCGGGCCCGGGACGAGGCTCTTGGCGACATTCTGGCCATTCTGCCCGAAGACGCCAAAACCATTTTGGAGATCGGCCGCGGCGACGCTTTTATAACCGAGGCCCTGCCCAAAAACCTGAAGGTTAAGGCTCTGGACGTCAGCCCCAAAGCCCTTGCCCGGGTCAAACGGCCGGCCCTTCAGGGGCCGATTACGGATCTCCCCTTTCCGGACGCCTCCTGGGACCTGGTGCTGTGCCGCGGCGTTCTGGAGCGTCTTTCGGAGCGAGATCGCCTCAGAGCCGTGGCCGAAATGTCCAGGGCGGCCGCCAAATACGTCGTCGTGGCCACGCCTTTGTGGGAAGACCTGAATCTGGACCTGATTCAATGCGAAGCCTGCGGCTCTCTTTATCAGGGGAGCGGCCATAAAAAGAGCTTTTCGCCCGAGGGCTGCCGGCAGCTTTTCAACGACGCCTCCTGGCTCTGTCTGTTGCAGGTTTTAAGCGGCGACGCCTCTTTGCAGACTCCCCCGGAGGCCTCTTTTTTCAAAAGCGTTTTGCTGCGGCACAACACGACCTCTTTATGGCCCACTTGGTGCGAACACTGCGGCCGGCCCTTCCGCCCCGCGGACCCTGACCACCCCGACGAGGGGCGCGTGGAGCAGTGGAATTATTTCCTGGCCGGCCGCCAGAACCGGACAGGGGTCGCCCCCCGTATTTTACGCACGGAGTGCCTGAGCCTGTTCGGCAAAAACCGGAAATCGCCCCGGCTTTTGCCGGCCGGCTTTTACGACGCGGGCTTCAACCCCGTCGAGACGGCTTTAAAGGCTTACCCTCAGGGGGAGATACTGTTTGAGGAAGAGAAGATTTTTCGCGCCGCTCATTTGCGGCCCTCGTTTCCAAGACCTCAATATGTGAATGTGCGGCCGGCGGCCGGGCGGGGCGCTGAAATCGCCCCGGGCGATAACGCGCTGTTTTCATTTTTTCTGCCCGGCGACTTGCGCGGCGAGACATTGACCATCTCCGGCACGGCTGAAAAAAAAGGCGCGGCCTGTATAAGCTATTATTTCAGCTCGCTCTTTACCCCGATTCACAATATGGAATATAGGGCGGGCGACTTCGAGCTGGTTGTGGGCCTGCCGCCTATTCCCCTGAGTCAATACGGCTTTTTGTTCAGCCTGACCGCCTCCACGGGCCTCAGGCTCAAAAAGGCCTCTTTGTCCCAAAACAGAGGCGAGTTCAAAGTAAGCCTCACCGGCCAAGCCCGCTTCTGGCGCCTGCCCGGGCCACACCCCGTTTTGCTGAGTTTGCCCGTCTATGAAGGCTTTTTGCCCCACCAGCCCT
Source organism: Candidatus Adiutrix sp. (assembly GCA_031273445.1). Classification (GTDB taxonomy): domain Bacteria; phylum Desulfobacterota; class Desulfarculia; order Adiutricales; family Adiutricaceae; genus Adiutrix. The sequence continues at coordinate 2,526 of JAISRV010000121.1, forward strand.
GGATGGGCAACCTATCGGAGGCGGCCGAGGAAATCGAACGATATAGTCTGGCGGAGGGCGACCCCGCGGCGCGGGAAAAGACGATTTTAGCGGCCCAAAAATCCGCGGTCGATTTTTTCCTTCAAGGGACGGCGCTGAGCGAGGCCCGGTTCAAAGAGCTGGAAAACCGCCAGACGGAGCTGCAAAACGATATGAATAGGGTTTTGCGGCTTCTTCCCGTCCGGCGGCTGCAAAAAATCAGGAGCTGGCCCGGAAAAATACAAAGACTGTCGGGAAAAATACAAAGACTGCCGGGAAAAATCAAATGGCGGCTCAGCCGATGGCCCGAAAAAATCAAAAACAAAGCGGACAGGTTGCGTTTAAAAACGCCCTGGAAAGAAAATATAATGTTTCTGGCTGATTCCCCCAAACTGCATCAGCGCTGGGAAAAGCCGATTCCGGGGCGCCGGCCCCGCTTCCTGATGATCTGCCATGACCAGGATATGGATCGCCGGGTCATCCAGGAAGCCGCCTCTCTCCTGGATGACGGCTGGGAAGGGCTGGTCGTCGCCCTGAGCTATGACAATAACGACGCCCTGGAAGAGGTGGACGGGGTTATGATCCACCGGATCGGCTTAAGCCGCATCGTGCCGGACTGCGCCGTCTACTGGGCCTGGCGGAAACGCGGCGAGATATGCGCCGAGCTCGCCTTTGCCGATTTCTGGCACAGACTGAACGACCGTTTATACCATTACTCCCTCAAGCGCCGCTACCGGGGCACGAACGTCCACCACCCCCTGCCCTTTGACCGCGCCTTCTACGGCGCGGCCCGGCATTACCGGGCGGATGTCGTTCAGGCCCATGATCTCCCGGCTTTAAAAACCGCCGTGCGGCTGGGCGGGGAATGGAATGTCCCGGTGGTCTATGACGCCCATGAGTTTTATCCGGAGCAAATCGCCTTTTCCCAAAAACAGAAACAAATCATGTTCGACGCCGAGGGCGAGAACATAAATAAATGCGCCGCCGTTTTCACCGTCAACCAGTCCATAGCCGAGGCCATGGCCGGGAAATACGGCTGCGGCCGGCCGCCGCGAGTGTTGATAAACGCCCTTGATCCCCCGCCGGATCTGAACCCCGCCTCAGGCCTTTTGCGCAAACATTTCCGCTTCGCCGGCCGCGATAAAATATTCCTGATGCAGGGCGGTCTCTCCCCCAACCGGAACTTTGAGGTTCTGGTCAAAGCCATGGCTGAAGTCAAAAACCAAAACATCAGGCTGGTCTTTATGGGCGACGGCCCGGAAAAACAGAAGCTGCGGAGTCTGGCGGAAGACTTGAAGGCGCCGGTCTTTTTTAAAGACGCCACGCCGCAAAAAGAGGTTCTGCAATGGGCCTGCACGGCGGACGTCGGCCTCATCCCCTACCCGGCCGTCGACCTGAACACCAAATTCTGCACCCCCAACAAGCTTTTCGAATATATCCAGGCGGGTCTGCCCATTGTGGCCAATGATCTGCCCGAACTGCGCCGCTTTGTTCATGACGCCGGCTTCGGCCGGGTGGTGGACATGGAAGACCCGCGGGTGGTGGCCGCCGCCTTTGACGAGGTCGCGGGCGACCCTGAGCAATTGGCCCGCATACGCCGGACGCTTCAGGAACGCAAGTCCGAATACGCCTGGAAAAACGTCGTGGGCGAATATGTTTCAACCATGAATGCGCTGGCCTTAAATAAGCGGGGCAATCAGGCTGAGCCGAAACAGGAAGTCAAAGGCGCCGGCCGCCGGCCCGGCGCCGATTTGGGGCGCTCTTCCGTTCTTCACTAATTTTAGGCCGGCTACAGTGGCCTATTCTCAAGATGTCGCCCAGGCCGCCGGAATATCTTTCTTTGATCATCACCAAGGCCGCCGCCGGCTCCACAGTCCACAAATAAGCGAGGCAATCAGGCATGAGCCGGAAAAAGAAGTTAACGACGCTGGCCGTTATCCTGGCGCTGATTTTTGGCGCTGTTCTATTTTTCACCGAATCTTCACTGAAAGACTACGAAGATAGAGCGCGGACCGAAGAGGCCCAACCCGGGCAGACGGCCGTCGACCAGATGGAAATAGTTTTTTCGTCTGACGGCGTCATGCGGCATAATTCGCCCGAGCACGGTCCGCTGGTTTTACCCGGCTGGCTGGCTTTTCATGCCCTGTATATGCTGAATAAAGGGCGGATGAGCGCGGAAGAGGAAAAGCAGTATTACGGATGCCTGAACTGGCTGAAGGATAACCTGCGGGAAAAAAAGCCCGGGCTCTGGGTCTGGGATTATCCCCTTGACAACACCTACAATGACATAACCATCAAAGCCCCCTGGGACAGCGCTTTTGCCCAAGGGGTGGGCGTCAGCCTCTTTTTGAAAGCCTGGGAAAAAGAACAGGACGACATCTACCTGGAAGCGGCGGAAAAAGCGGCCTCCGGCCTGTTTATCGACCTTAAGGAAGGCGGCCTGGCCGACATTAAGGGCGACGAGGTCTGGTTTGAAGAAGTGCCCTGGCCTCTTGATAATCCCACTCATATTTTAAACGCCCATATGAGCTCATTAATCGCCCTGAAAGACCTGCATGAAGCGACGGGAAAACAGCCATACGGCGACCTGTTTGACCGTGGCCTTGCGACTTTAAAAAAACGGTTGCCTCTTTTCGATGCCGGCTACGCCCTGCGTTATGACCTGAACCCCCAAAAAAAAGAAATTTTATTCAAGATTGCCAACCCCTATAATTTTGCGACCTTCCCCCTGGCCATGGAAAAAATTTCCATTAAAGACCCGTTAAGCGGCCGCCAATTGACCATAGAGGCCGGCTCCGACCAAGCTTTCGAGGGCGATATGCGTCTGTCCGGCCTCCACTGGAGTCAGCCGGAAGAAGTCGCCGGGCGGACGGCGCGGCGTCTTGTTTCCGTGGAGGCGGGGGAGACCAGCCACTCCTATTTCGTTTTGAAGCTGCCGTCGGAATGGACCGACAACCTGCGCCGTGAAGAGTTTGAAATATATGTCACTTATTATGATGAAGCCCCGGCCAATTTGAATGTTCAAAAGAGGGCCATGGCCCCCGGGCCGGAATATCGCGATTTGAAATCCGGCAACCTGTTGCTGACCGGTTCCGGGCAGTGGCGGGAATGGCTGATCCCCCTGGCCCCCTCGGATCTGGGCTGGTGGGTCGGCGAATCATACAATGCCTTTAACGGCTACTGGCTCCGGCGACTCGGCCAATACGACCCGGATTTGCTGGAATGGGCTCTGATCGCCGATGGGTATCACCGGGCTGGCGTCGAGACGGCCGACCCGGAAGTAGTTGAAGCCAAAATAGACCCGGCGAAGGCAACGGAAGGCGCATCCTATGGCCTGGAAACGGTCGAGCCGCTACGGCTTGCGGCTGATTTCATAGAAATAGAGACAAACAACTACTATGACATGCTGTCCTCTCTGACGGCTTTGGGGAATAATCAGTATTTGTATTGCGATTACATCAATATCTACTTTTTGTCCCTTGGCTCCGGGAGTAATTATACGATAACGCAAGTTGAACCTCTCGGTTTAAATTCAGATTTCGTGCCGACCGGTCTCTATTATCACCAAGGCACGCTTTATATCGCCAATTACACGGGCAACAATATTTTAGCCGGCCAATTAAGCGCTGATAATTCCCGTTTGGAAATAACGCGCTCCATCACTCACCCAGCCTTGATCTCGCCGGAAAACATTTTTGTGGATGATGAAATAATCGTCACCGCCAATTACGACGGCAACAACGTCACCTGTTTCGACCACGAAGGCCGGCTTTTGTGGGAAGTCAAAGTTCCCAACGCCCATGGCATCGACGGCAATAAAGACTTCTTGACGGTCACCGGACTGGGCGAACGCAAAATTTACAAGCTGAGCCGTTCGGGCGAAGTCTTGCGCACAACCGGCCAATTGGGCTGGGAACTGAATGAATACGCCTGGCCGACCGACATCGACATTCTGCCGGCCAATGAGATCCTGGTGACTGATGCCCATACCGGCCGAATAACCAAGCTTGATTACGACCTAAAGCCCATAAAGGCCTGGGGGATAAACGGCTCAGCCAGGGCTGATTTTAATTTCCCCTATGCCCTATATCCACGAGAACAAGGATTGATTATCTGTGATACCTTCAAAGGCCGTTTTTTATTTTTAAATCAAGACTTTCAAATAGAAAAAATTATTTACCTGAACGGAAGAAACCCTGAGGCCGGCGATAAAAAATTATGGGGCATGAAAACTGACGCCTATGCCTATCCCAGCCTTGACGAGGAGCCGTTGAACATATTGCTGCAAGACTTTTTTCCGCCAAATGATTCTTTGTCATATATGAGCTCATATAATGGGTTCCGAATGCTTATTGGCGAAGAAATAAAAAAATATATTATCATGAATAGCAATAATCTCACCAAACCTGATTTTTATGGGTTTTTTTGGTACGTCACCATGGCGGAAAAACTGCCGCATGATTCAGGGCGTTATTATGTGATATTTTCCCCACAAAATTATCACCCATTGTTTTTCGACAGCGAAACTAAGGCTTTCTTTTTGACGAAGCTGGACGCAATCCCGTACTCCACCTGGTCGGCGGCCGAGTCTGAATATATTGACGAAATGTTTCAAAAAATTAAACCTCACTTCATGACTTTGGAAAAAGCCATGAAAAGCGACGACGATCTGTTGAAGTTATGGGATCAATATTTAGGAAAAGACTCCAACAACCTTGTGCCAGGCTTGAAGGAGCTGCTGAACTACAGTGAAGCCGGCAAAAAAATAAGCGAAAAAATACAAAACGGTCGCTTGACTTCGGCTGATCTGGCTGAATTTAAACAAGCCATATCGGAAGACCTGACCATAAATCTGTTGGAATGCCTGGCGGTTTCGTATCTCGCGCAGAATAGCGCTCAGGACAAAACCGAAGATGTGGAAGATATTGCCCTTTCCGCCGCCGTAGCCGCCAGTTCCCCGGTCTACCCGGACTTCCCGGTGGAAAACGCCCTGGACGGCGACCCGAATGACGACTATGCGGCCATGCTGGAAGGCGAGACGCCGCAGGGCTTTATTCTTGAATTGGGCCGCCGGGCCCTGATTCACGAAATCAGCCTGGTTTTTGAAAACGAGGTCAACTTCCCCTTCAATTTTACTGTGGACAGTGTGGCCTACTCTAAAGACGTCGCCAGTGCCCCTAAAATATCTTTAATCGCCGAGGTTAAAAATCACCAGGGGAAAATATGGCGGCAAAAGTTTGATCCGCCGGTCTCGGCCGCCTTTGTCCGTTTCATGGCCGGGGCCTTTTCCGGCCAGCCCCGGCTGCTCCTGCGTCAGGTGGAGATAATGGCCGAGCCGCCCAGCCCCCTGCAAAGCCTGCTTTTGGCCCCCGGCGCCCAGGAAGTGGCGGCGGCGCATGACGACCCGGCCAATCCTTTGAGAATTTTCAGCTTTTACCCCATAACCAAGGGCATGAACGACGTGGCGCGTTTGATCATAGGCGATGAAAATCTGTCGCCCCATCAAAAAATAGTCAAATTCATGCATGAATTTGACGATCATGAGTATTATGCCATGACGAAAACAGCCACCGGGGTCGAGACCATGCTGACCGGCATTGGCGGTTGCGGCACTTGGACTAACGCGCTCATGGAATTTGCCTGGACGCAGGGCTGGGAAGGCCGCATTGTATATTTGCATAATTTCCCGGTCAACGCGGGGCACACTTTGGCGGAAATAAAAATAAACGGCCAGTGGCGGCTCTATGACCCGACTTACGGCCTGTATTATACGACTGAGCCGGAAAACAGCCTCGACCCTCAGGTGCTGGGTTATGAGGAGCTGCGCCGGGGCGGGGCCTTGGCCCCCGGCGTGGCGCGGGTGGCGGGAAACGAAAAGCGCCTGGCCGCCGGCGGCGCTTTCGCCGACCCCCTGATATTCACCCAGGCCCAACCGGCCGGCCCCATCGGCCAGGATAAGCCCATGGTCTTTCCCTTGACCCTGGCGCTGAACTCCGTTTTGGAGTCGGAAAAATTCGATACCTCAACCCAGGGCGCGCCCTATATAGGCGCCGCTTACGTCAACAATCACCAAAAATGGACCTTGACGGGCCTGAGGCCGGGGCAAAACTACGCCTTCATTATAACCCCGGCCTATATTGACGATCAGGAAAAGTCCGCCGGGGCAAAAGGTTCGTTTATTTTACAGGCCCGCTTTGAAAACGCAGAGTCTAGCGAAACCCTGGAGCGCACTTTTCAGGCCGACGACCTGGGGCCCTGGCGCCTGGAATTCACCGCCGCCGGCGACGAGGCCGCCCTCTATTTCAGTCACCCCTATCTGGGGCCGAAAAGCCGCTATTTAGGCGTCAAAAGCTATGAATTGAAAGAAAGCGCCTCCAGCGGCGACAGAGACGCGGGTGAATCCAGGGCGCCGGCGCCTGAAGCCCCGGAGGCTGAACGAAAGCCGCCCAAGGCCGATGCTCTTGAGGACCTCGCCCTTTCCGCCGCCGTAGCCGCCAGTTCCCCGGTCTACCCGGACTTCCCGGTGGAAAACGCCTTGGACGGCGACCCGAATGACGACTATGCGGCCATGCTGGAAGGCGAAGCGCCGCAGGGTTTTATTCTTGAATTGGGCCGCCGGGCCCTGATTCATGAAATCAGCCTGGTTTTTGAAAACGAGGTCAACTACCCTTCTGATTTTACGCTTGACAGCGTGGGCTATTCACAAGACATCGCCAAAGCCGTCAGGCTATCATTGCTCGCTGATGTTAAAAGCCATGCAGGGAAAATATGGCGGCAAAAGTTTGATCCGCCGGTCTCGGCCGCCTTTGTCCGTTTCATGGCCGGGGCCTTTTCCGGCCAGCCCCGGCTGCTCCTGCGTCAGGTAGAGATAATGGCCGGGCCGCCCAGCCCCCTGCAAAGCCTGCTTCTGGCCCCTGGCGCCCAGGAGGTGGCGGCGGCGCCTGACGACCCGGCCAATCCTTTGAAAATTTTCAGCTTTTACCCCATAACCAAGGGCATGAACGACGTGGCGCGTTTGATCATAGGCGATGAAAATCTGTCGCCGCATCAAAAAATCGTCAAATTCATGCATGAATTTGACGATCATGAGTATTATGCTCTGACTAAAACCGTGACCGGCGCCGAGACAATGCTGACCGGCATTGGCGGTTGCGGCAGTTGGACCGCCGCGCTTATGGAATTTGCCTGGACGCAGGGGTTGGAAGGCCGCATCGTAAATTTGCATAATTTTCCGGTCAACGCTGGGCACACCTTGGCGGAAATAAAGGTAAACGGGCGCTGGCAGCTCTATGACCCGACTTACGGTCTGTATTATACGGCTGAGCCGGAAAACAGCCTTGACCCCCAGGTGTTGGGTTATGAGGAGCTGCGCCGGGGCGGGGCCTTGGCGCCCGGCGTGGCGCGGGTGGCGGGAAACGAAAAGCGCCTGGCCGCCGGCGGCGCTTTCGCTGACCCCCTGATATTCACCCAGGCCCAACCGGCCGGCCCCATCGGCCAGGATAAGCCCATGGTCTTTCCCTTGACCCTGGCGCTGAATTCTGTTTTGGAATCGGAAAAATTCGATACTTCAACCCAGGGCGCGCCCTATATAGGCGCCGCTTACGTCAACAATCATCAAAAGTGGACCTTGACGGGCCTGAGGCCGGGGCAAAACTACGCCTTCACTATAACCCCGGCTCATATTGTCGATCAGGAAAAATCAGCCGGGGAAAAAGGCTCGTTTATTTTACAAGCCCGCTTTGAAAACGCCGAGTCGAGCGAAACCCTGGAGCGCGCCTTTCAGGCCGACGACCTGGGGCCCTGGCGCCTGGAATTCACCGCCGCCGGCGACGAGGCCGCCCTCTATTTCAGTCACCCCTATCTGGGGCCGAAAAACCGCTATTTAAGCGTCAAGAGCTATGAACTGAAAGAAAGCGCCTCCGGCGGCGACCCGGCGACTGACGGCAAATCATGAGGTTTCAAACCGCTAAATGTTCGTTTCTTTGACACAACCGCACAAATGCCTGATGATAGGCGGGGTTGAAGCGCGGTTGCGGCAACTTGGCGAACAGGCCGCCCTGCCCAAGGCTCATCCCCATAAATTCCGGCCTACCCTTCACGTTTGAAAAGATTATTGAAATTATTGAGAGCGCGTGCGAAAGGGCTTTCCGTGCGGTGAACCGTGAACTCATCTCAACGTACTGGGAAATTGGGCATTACATGAGCGAAAATGTATCTTCCAACAACTGGGGGCAGTCTGTCGTTCTAGAATTTTCACGGTTTATCCAGTTGCGCTTTGTCGGCCTTAAAGGATTCTCGCCGCAAAACATATGGCGGATGAAGCAGTTTTACGCAACTTATGCCGGCAACGAAAAACTCTCGCCGCTGGTGAGAGAAATCAGCTGGGTGAACAACGTGTTGATATGGCGCAAGATACGGAAAATGTCGTCTTAACGGCAACGAGTTAATCTGAAGTTGAACTGGAGCGGACGATCGACGATTTGGAGGCAACGTAAAAAGCCCTACATTCGAGAAAATCTTGCTTGCCAAATGCTACGTTTTGATACATAATGCTAGCTGAAGCATCAAGCGGGAGCTACTTATGGCCCAGGTAAATATCAGAATAGACGACAGACTCAAGGAAGAGGGCGAATTGCTGTTCAGGCGGCTCGGTTTATCATTTTCATCGGCGGTCAGCGTTTTCGTAAGTCAGGCGGTGCGCGAAAAAGCGATACCATTCAAAATTTCCGAAAACCGAGCAAAAGATATTACGCTTGCAAGCGAAAAAGCCCTCGCCAAAGACTGGCTTTTGCCAGAAGAGGACGCCGAATGGCGGGATTTGTAAAAGGCGACGTTGTGGTCGTGCCGTTTCCATTTTCGGACTTAAGTTCCTCTAAACGCCGCCCCGCGCTCGTTTTGGCCAAAGCAAACGCAAGCGATCTGATTTTGTCGCAAATAACAAGCAAAAGCGTCGGCGATGAATATGCGGTTGAGCTTATCACGTCTGATTTTAGTTCGGGTGGGCTGAACGCGACAAGCAACGTCCGTCCAAACAAATTAAGGTTCATTCGGCGGCGTCTATTCAGTTGGGCACAATTTTGACGCAATTTTTAAAAGCGGCCATGAAAAAGGGCTTGGGCGCCGGTGGTTCCGGATCGCGCAAGCCCTTTAAATTCGACCGGCGCCGTAGGCCAGAACTAAGTTTGCTATAAACACGTTGATATTAAAGACTTTATCACTGCTTGCCGCCTTTCGTTCCCCTAGAATATGTCCATAGAATTTTTTAAATCTTTTTCCTTCCCAAGGTCGGCAGTCGCCTCAACGCGACTTGTAGCTTTCAGTTGCCGCTGAGGCGAATAGAGGCTATAATCGCTTCACTAATTGAGGCGAATAGAGGATGTAAATGCTTCAGTATTTTTGGCAGTCAGAACAATGGCCTCATTACCGCTGGCGGGCTGATGACTTATTGGGGCCGCTGGCGGAGTTGCGCAAAGCGCAGGGCCGCGTTCTGGGGCTGGCGGCCAACCTGGGCTTTGATGAAGGCTTGCGGGCCTCAGCCCTGGCTTTAGAGGAAGACGCCATCCAGACGGCGGCCATCGAGGGCGAGCGGCTGGACCGGGAAAAAGTACGCTCTTCCCTTGCCCTGCGCCTGGGCTTGCCGCAAGCGACGCCGCCGCCCGCCGACCGGGCGGTGGACGGCTTGGTGGAAGCGCTTTTGGACGCCGCGCGCCAATATGACCAACCACTGGATGAAAAACGCCTTTGCGGCTGGCACGCCGCCTTGTTCCCCACCGGCCGCTCTGGCCTTGATGACGTCACCGTGGGTGCTTGGCGCACGGCCGCCATGCGGGTGGTTTCCGGGCCTTTCGGAAAGCAAAAAGTGCATTTTGAGGCCCCGCCGCCGGAACGCCTGCCCGATGAGATGAAATCATATTTCGACTGGTGGCAGGAAAGCCGGGGGGCTGTGGACGGCTTGATTCGGGCCGCTTTGGCCCAGCTTTATTTCGTCGCCATCCACCCCTTTGACGACGGCAATGGCCGTCTGGCCCGCGCCCTGTCCGATTTGGCCCTGGCGCAGGATGAAGGCACGGGCCAGCGTTTTTACAGCCTGTCGGCCCAGATCATGAAAGAGCGCCAGGAGTATTACAACATTCTGGAGCGGACGCAAAAAAACGACGGCGATTGCACCCAGTGGCTTTTATGGTTTTTCGGTTGCCTGGCGCGAGCCATAGAGGGGACGGAACAGCTTCTGGCGAACGTGCTGCTGAAGGCCAGGTTCCGGCAAAAACACGCCGCGGCCGAACTCAGCGGACGCCAGAAAAAAGTCTTAAATACTCTGCTCGACGCAGGCCCAGGCGGTTTTGAAGGTGGGCTTACCACCCGCAAATACATGAGCTTGACTAAAACC
>JAISRV010000140.1 GCA_031273445.1 Candidatus Adiutrix sp.
CGGAGCAGGGCGCGTCCAGCAGGGCCAGGTCGAAGCTGGCCGCGGGCGGCGGGGCGGCCAGAAGGTCGCGGGTTTCGGTCACGAGGCCGGCCGCGCAGCCCAGGCGGGCGGCCTCGCGCGTCAGGGCTTCCAGCTTGGCCGGGTCCCTGTCCATGGCCGTCAGCCGGGCTTGCGGGAAAATGGAAGCCAGAAGCAGGGCTTTGCCGCCCAGGCCGGAGCAGGCGTCGAGGATCGCGCCGTCGCCGACGGAACCGGCCAAAAGGCCGGCCAGTTGCGAAGCTTCATCCTGTAGGGCGAAACGGCCCTCGGCAAAGCCGGGCCATTGTTCCGGCCGGCCGGCGAAGACGGAGGCGGCCAGACCCCAGGGGGACAGGGCGGTGGGGAGGCAGGCAAAGGGCAGAGCGCGCCGGACCTCCTCCCGCCCGCCTGTCGCCTTCAAAGGGTTTATTCTTAAGGTGGGGGGCGTGGGTCGGTTGGCCGCCCTGAAAAAATCTTCGGCTTCGGCCGCGCCCAACTGTTTCACCATACGCCGGGTCAGCCAGGGCGGGAAACTGTGCCGCCGGGCCAGGTCTTGAACCGCGTCGCCGGAGGCGGGCGGTTCCGGCGGCCAGACGGCCCCGCGGTCACGATCGCGCAGAAGGCCGCGCAGAATGGCGTTGACGACGCCTTGACGGCCCGGGGCCACGGCTTTGGCCAGGGCCACGGTCTCCATAACCACGGCGTGGTCGCCCAGACGGTCAAAAAAAAGGAGCTGCGCCAGCCCCAGACGCAGCGTCTGCCTCAAAGCGCCGGCCGCCCGGCCGTTTTTCAGGCGCGTCTCCATCAGCCAGTCCAGCCGGGAGCGATGGCGCAGAACCTCATAGACCAAGGCTGTGGCCAGGCTCATATCCCGCGCGCTCAAAAGTAGGCCGCACTCGTTTAAGGCCTCTTCCGGCCGGCGGCCGCCCTCCGTCGCCTCCAGAACGCGAAAGGCGGCCAGGCGAGGGTCCGCGGCCAGCTCCATAGCTTTTTTGTCGTTGCGCGCCATTTTTAAACAACACTTTGGTTTGGAGCCTTGTCGGGGCTGGGTCGTAGCCAGGCAAAAAATGCGATTTTTGCCTGCCGAATTGCTTTGTCCACTCTCAACCAGTCGCTTCGCTCCGTCGCCCCTCTTCGGGGGCGACCGGCTATTTTAAATGTAAATTTCCGGGGTATGGCCCCGCCGGGCCGCCGGCCGCCTTCAAGGCTTTTTTGTCGTTGCGCGCCATTTTTAAACAAAAATTTCCGGTTTATAGCCCCGAATGAAATCGGCCGCGGTCAGCCGTTTTTTCCCTTCGGGTTGAAGCGCCCGCACGGCCGCGGCCTCGCCGTCCAGAGCGGCGATTTTCAGGGCGCCGGCCCCGTCCAGACCCAGCACGCGCCCCGGTTCGGCGGCCGCGTCGCCAGGCGCGGGCGAGGCCTCAAAAAGTTTGATCGACCGGCCCCGGCAGGAAGTTTGGGCGCCGGGCCAGGGGTCGACGCCGTTAATAAGGCCGGCCAACTGCGAGCCGAGCCGGCGCCAGTCGATCCGGCCGTCGGCTTTGCGCAAAAGCCGGTTGACTGTAGCCAGAGCCGCCGCCTGCGGGCGCGGCCGGGCGTTTCCCTCTTTGAGAGCGGCTATGACTTTCAGCAGTTCCTCGGCCCCGGCTTCGGCCAGCCTGGCTTCCCAGAGGCCGGCGCCGACCGCGCCGGCGGCCGAAAAAGCGCGCTGGCTTAAAATCGGGCCGGCGTCCATTTCCTTGTCCAAAAAAATGATGGAGACGCCCAGTTCGCGGTCGCCCTGCATAAGAGCCCAGTTGACGGGGGCGGGGCCGCGATGGCGCGGCAACAGCGACGGGTGGATGTTCAAAGGCGGGCTCGGGCACAGCCTGAGCAGTTGTTCCGGCAAAAACCCGCCGAAGGCGGCGACCACCAGAAAATCCGGCCGCGCGGCGGCGATCCGTTCAATAATTTCCGGAGAACGCGCCGAGCGGCTCTCCAGCAGTTCCAGGCCTTTTTCCGCGGCGAACAGGGCCGGCGGCGTCGGCGCCGGCTTCTGGCCGCGCCCAGCCGGGGCCGGCGGCGCGGTCACCGTCAGGACGACCTCGTCCGGCCCCGCGCAAAGGGCGCGGAGCGCGGGCAGAGAAAAAGCGGCGCTGCCGAAAAAGACGATGCGGCGGCCAGGCGGGGGCCCCTCACTCATCTTCGCCCTCTTTCTGCAATTTCTTCAGCCGGCGGCGATAGATGTCGCGCTTGAGGGAGCTTAGGTGATCGATAAACAAAACGCCGTCCAGATGGTCGATTTCATGCTGCAGAACCACCGCCCGGCGGCCTTCGGCTTTTATCCCGACGAAACCGCCGTCCAGGTCCTGGGCCTCCACCTCCACCTCCATGGCGCGGATCACTTTTTCATGCAAATCAACGACCGACAGACAGCCCTCGTCGAAAACCTGCTCGCCCCCGGACCAGGTGATGCGGGGATTGACCAGCACGCGGGCGCTGTCGTCGTAATCAGCGTCGTTTTCGGCCCAGGAAACCACGATAAGACGGATTAGGCGCCCCACCTGGGGCGCGGCCAGGCCGGCGCCCGGGGCCGCCAGCATGGTTTCGGTCATGTCGGCGGCCAGAACCCGCAGTTCGTCGTCGAAAATCTCCACCGGCCTGGATTTCTCCCGCAAACGCGGGTCGGGATATTT
>JAISRV010000177.1 GCA_031273445.1 Candidatus Adiutrix sp.
TCCGCAACGCCCCGGAAATAAGCGACGACCAGTGGGACGAGCTGTTCCGGGAGCTGAAAAATCTGGAAGAGCTTTACCCGGAACTGGCCGCCCCCGATTCCCCGACCCGGACGGTGGGCGCGCCGGCCGCGGCGGGCGGGCTGGAAAAAGTGCGCCATAAGAGCCCGATGATGAGCCTGGACAAAGCCCTCACGCCGGAGGAGACGGTCGAGTTCGTCGCCAGAATCAGGCGCTTTCTGGGCCCGGCCGCCGAGTTGACCTTCCACGTCATGCCCAAATTCGACGGGCTGGCCGTCGAGCTGGTCTACCGTCAGGGCCGGCTGGAGCTGGCGGCCACGCGCGGCGACGGCGCGGTGGGGGAAAACGTCACCGCCAACGCGCTGACCATAGCCGGGATTCCGGCCGAACTGACGGCCGACCGGGGCGGCCGGAGCGGCCCGGAGGCTCCGCCCGTTCCGGCGGAACTGGCCGTCAGGGGCGAAGTTTATATGGAAAAAGAGGATTTCGCCCGCCTGAACCAGGCCCGCCTGCGGGAGAGCCTGCCGCCTTTCGCCAACCCCCGCAACGCCGCGGCCGGGGCCCTCAGGCAGCTGAACCCGGAAATAACGCGCGCCCGCAACCTGAAGTTTTTCGCCTATGGCCTGGCCGAGCCCCTGGCCCTGGGGCTGGCCGATTATGGAGAAGCGATGCGGACGCTGGCCCGGTGGGGCCTGGCGGTGGAGTCGTCGGCTTACACGGCCGGGGGGCGCTCGCTGGAGGAAGCGCTGGAGATATTCGCCGCCCTGGAGAAAGACCGCGACGAACTGCCCTTTGAAATCGACGGCCTGGTCATCACCGTGGAGAACCTGGCCCTGTGGCCCCGCCTGGGCGCGACCTCCCGCGCCCCGCGCTACGCCGTGGCGGCCAAATTCAAGCCCCGGCCGGCGGAAACGCTGGTTCTGGACATTGAAATACAGGTGGGCCGCACCGGGGCTCTGACGCCGGTGGCGCGCCTGGCGCCGGTTCAGGTGGGCGGGGTCACGGTCAGCAACGCCACCCTGCACAATGAAGACGAGCTGGCCCGCAAGGACGTGCGGCCCGGCGACGTCGTGGTGGTGCGCCGGGCCGGAGAGGTGATCCCGGAGGTGGTGGCCGTGGTTCCGGGCAAAAGGCCGGCCCATTCCGAACCCTTTGTTTTCCCTAAAAACTGTCCCGCTTGCGGCGCGGCTTCGGTGCGCCGCGAGGGGGAAGCGGCCCGGCGCTGCCCCAACCCCTGGTGCCCGGCCCAGGTGCGGGAGCGTTTCTTTCACTTCGGCAGCCGTAGCGCCCTGGACATCGCCGGCATGGGCGAAAACCTGGTGGACCGGCTGCTGGAAGAGGGCTTGGCGAAAATACCGACCGACATTTTCCGTCTGACCCTGGACGAACTTAAAGTCTTGCCGCGCTTTGGGGAAAAGTCGGCCCGGAACCTGCTTGAGGCCCTGGACCGGGCCAGAACCGCCCCCTTAAGCCGCTTCATCCAGGCCCTGGGCGTCCGCCACGTGGGCGAACGCACCAGCCAGGCCCTGGCCCGCCGCTTCCCTTCCCTTGAGGCCCTGATGGAGGCGACCGAAGAGGAATTGACGGCCGTCCCGGACGTGGGGCCGGAAGTCGCGGCCAGTTTGAGGGAATTTTTCGGCAACCCGCTCAATGAAAAATTTTTGCGCGACCTGACCGGCGGCGAGCTGGGCCTGGCCCCGTCGCCGGAACCGGCGCCGGACGGCCCCGCGCCCCTGGCCGGGAAAAAATTCGTGCTCACCGGCACGCTGACCACTCTGACCCGGGCCGAAGCCAAGGCCCGGATTACGGCCCTGGGCGGCCAGGTCATGAGCGCCGTCAGCCGGGAAACCGATTTCGTGGCGGCGGGAGAAGCGGCCGGCGGAAAGCTGGCCAAAGCGGCCGAACTGGGCGTGACGGTCATTGATGAAGCCGAACTGAGGCGGCTTCTGGAGGCCGGAGGCCGCCCATGACCAGGAGCATTCGCCTGGGCCGGTTTGATGAAGCCGAACTGACGCGGCTTCCGTGCGCCGGAGGCCGCCCGTGACCAGGAGCATTCGTTTGGGCCGGCTTAGGATCGGCGGCGGGGCCCCGGTGGCCGTGCAGACCATGACCACAGCCGACACGCGCGACGTGGCCGCGGCCCTGGCCCAGGTGCGCGCGGTTCACGCCCTGGGGGCGGAGATAGTGCGCCTGGCCGTGCCGGACGAAAAAGCGGCCGCCGCGCTGGGCGAGATCGTGGCCGAGGCGCCCGTGCCGCTGGTGGCCGACATACATTTCGACTGGCGGCTGGCCCTGGGGGCGCTGAAAGCCGGCGTGGCCGGGCTTAGAATAAACCCCGGCAATATAGGCGGGCCGGAGCGGACGCGCCGCGTGGCTGAGGCGGCCGGGGCGGCCGGGGCGGCCATTCGGGTGGGGGCGAATTCCGGCTCTTTGGGAAAAAAGCTGCTGGCCGCCCACGGCGGCCGCCCCACGGCCGCCGCCCTGGTCGAAAGCGCCCTGGCCCAGGTGCGGCTGTTGGAAGAAACGGGCTTCCGGAACATCAAAGTGTCGCTGAAATCCTCAAACGTCCTGGAGACGGTGGCGGCGGCCAGGCTGTGGGCAAGAACCAGCGACTATCCGCAGCACCTGGGCGTCACCGAAGCCGGGGATATTTTAAGCGGCACGGTCAAGTCGTCAGTGGGCCTGGGGATTCTCCTGGCCGAAGGGCTGGGCGACACCATCAGGGTTTCGCTCACGGCGCCCCCGGAAGAAGAAGTGCGGGCGGCCTGGGAAATATTAAGGGCGGCCGGCCGGCGTTCGCGGGGCGTTGAAATTATTTCCTGCCCCACCTGCGGCCGCTGCGAGGGGCCCTTGTTCGAATTGGCGGCCGAGGTGAAAAAGCGGCTGGCCCATATAGACAAGCCTTTGAAAGTGGCGGTGATGGGCTGCGTGGTCAACGGGCCGGGCGAAGCGCGCGAAGCCGACCTGGGCCTGGCCCTGGGGCGCGGCGACGGCCTGATTTTCGCGCGCGGCCGGCCCCTGGGCCGGGCCGGCTACGACCAGCTGGCCGCCGCTCTGGAAAAAGAGGCGCTCAAGCTGGCGGAGTGAGCGCCATTATTGACTTCTGACAGGCTAAGTCAGTGACTATTCAGCTTAGGGCCGCAAATATGCTGCAATGGAACGCTCCAGCGAGCCTTAGGATTAGTTCAATAATAAGTTGAACAACAAGAGCAAAAGAGGTAAAATGCTTCCATCAGATTTTGAGAGGTGGGAGCATTGTTAGAAGAACGAATCCAGCGAAGGATGCCGTTATTGGACGAGCGCCAAAAGCGCTTGTATTTGGCAAACGAAGCGATGTCATATGGTCGCGGAGGGATAAGTGTGGTCAGTCGCATTTCCCGTATGTCGCGAACCACAATAA
>JAISRV010000281.1 GCA_031273445.1 Candidatus Adiutrix sp.
CAGCCCGGGCCGTCGCCCTTCATGGATATGGCCCTGCTGCCCCGCTACGCGGACGACGATGAAGGGGCCGGCATCCGCATCGACCCGGCCCAGACGCAAAACCTGGCCGTGCGCACGGAAAAAGCGAAGCGGGGCGTTCTGACCTTCACCCGGGACATCCCGGCCAACGTGGCCTTCAACGACTATCAGCTGGCCAAAGTCCAGCCGCGGGCCGAAGGCTTTGTGGAAAAAACATACTCGCTGGCCGTGGGCGACGTCGTGCCGGCTGGCGCGCCTCTGGTCGACGTCACCGTGCCCGGCTGGGCCTCGGACCAGAGCGAATACCTGCTCCTGAAAAGCCAGAAGGCGGAGCCCCGGATAATTAACGGAGTGCTGGAAAGAATGCGCCTGACGGGCCTGCCGGAGGAAATGCTGGCCCGGCTGGAGGCCCTCGGCCAGGTGCAGACCCGCATGACCATCCACGCGCCCATAGGCGGGGTCATCACCAGTTTTGACGTCTACCCCGGCATGAACGTGGATAAAAACATGACCATCGCCGCCATTCAGGGCATCGACCCCATCTGGGCGACGGCGGACGTTCCGGAACGCGACCTCCATCTGGCCGCTTCCAGCCGCCGGATCAGGGTCACGACGCCGGCCTGGCCCGACCGGGTCTTTTACGCCGAATCATTCGTGCTTTTGCCGCAGGTCGATCCGGAAACGCGCACGGCCTCGCTGCGCCTCAGTCTGGACAACAGCGAAGGCCTGCTGAGGCCGGGCCTGACGGCCAGCGTCCGCCTGCGGGCCTCCGGCGAAGAGGCCCTGATCATACCCACCCGGAGCCTGATTGATCTCGGCGACGAACAAAGGGTCGTCACCAGAACGGCCGACGGCGGCTTCGTCCCCAAAAAAGTGCGGGCGCTGCGCAGCTCCGGAGAGCAGACCGCGCTGGCCTCCGGTCTCGAAGACGGCGATGAGGTCGTGGTCTCCGGCCTGTTCCTGATCGATTCCGAAGCCAACCTGCGCGGCGCGCTGGACAGGATGCGCGCGGACGAAGCGCCGCCCCAGGAGGTGGAACAGTGATCGCCGGACTCATCAGAGCCTGTATGGCCAACCGTTTCCTGGTGCTGCTGGGCGCGGCGGTTCTCTCGGTCTGGGGCGTCTGGGTCATGGCCCACACCCCCGTCGACGCCCTGCCGGACCTTTCCGACGTCCAGGTCATCATTCGCGTCAGCTACCCGGGGAAAGCCCCGCAGCTGGTGGAAAATCAGATAACCTACCCGCTGACCACGGCCATGCTCTCGGTGCCGGGGGCCAAAACTGTGCGCGGCTTCTCCGCCTTCGGCGACGCCTATGTCTACATAATTTTTGAAGACGGGGTCGATCTTTACTGGGCCCGCAGCCGGGTTCTCGAATATCTGAACCAGGCCCAGGGGCGGCTGCCGGCGGGCGTGACCCCGGCCCTGGGGCCGGACGCCACCGGCATAGGCTGGATTTTCGAATACGCCCTGGTGGATAAAAGCGGGCGGCACGACCTGGCCGAGCTCAGAAGCATTCAGGACTGGTTCCTGAAGTTCGAATTGTCGTCCGTCCCGGACGTGGCGGAAGTCGCTTCCATGGGCGGGGTGGTCAAGCAGTATCAAATCGTGCTCGACCCCGTGAAAATGGCCCAGTACCAGGTCACCCTCGACGAGGCGACGGCGGCGGTGCGGGCCGCCAATCAGGAGGGGGGCGGCTCGGTCATGGAACAGGCCGAAGCCGAATATATGGTCAGGGCCGGCGGCTACCTGGAGGGCCTGCCCGATTTCAGGAAAATCGCGCTTAAAGTTTCGCCCCACGGAACCCCGGTCTATCTGGAGGATGTGGCGCAAATCCGCCTGGGCCCGGAAATGCGCCGGGGCCTGGTGGAGCTGGACGGCGAAGGCGAAGTGGCCGGGGGGGTCGTGCTCATGCGTTCGGGCAAAAACGCCCGCGCCGTCATCGCGGCCGTGAAGGCCAAACTGGATAGTTTGAAACAAAGCCTGCCCGAGGGCGTGGAAATAGTCGCCGTCTATGACCGCAGCCAGCTTATCGGGCGGGCCGTCGACAACCTCGCCGCCAACCTGACGGAAGAATTCCTGGTGGTGGCCGCGGTCTGCGTCCTCTTTCTGATGCACCTGCGCTCGGCCTTCGTGGCCATCCTGTCGCTGCCGCTGGCTCTCTGCATTTCCTTCATCATCATGTATCATCAGGGCATAAGCGCGAACATCATGTCCCTGGGCGGCATAGCCATCGCCGTGGGGGCCATGGTGGACGCCGCCGTGGTCATGGTCGAAAACACCCACCGCAAAATGGAGCGCTGGGCCCGGGAGCATCCGGACAGAGGCCTGTCCGGCCCGGAGCGCTGGGAACTGACCACCGACGCGGCCCTGGAGGTGGGCCCGGCGCTTTTCGTCAGCCTTCTCATCATCACCCTGTCCTTCATTCCGGTCTTCGCCCTCCAGGGCCAGGAGGGGCGGCTCTTCAAGCCTCTGGCCCTCACCAAGCTTTACGCCATGGGCGGCGCGGCCCTCCTGTCGGTCATGGTCATCCCCGTCCTCACCGGCTTATGGGTGCGCGGCAAAATTCCCAAAGAAAACGACAACCGCCTGAACCGGCTCCTTATAAAAGCCTATAATCCGGCCCTCAAGCTCGTCCTGAAACGGCCGAAACTCACCCTGGCGGCGGCCCTGGCGCTGCTGGCCGTCTCTTTGTGGCCCCTGACGCGCCTGGGCGGGGAATTTCTGCCCCGCATGGACGAAGGCGATTTGCTGTATATGCCTTCAACCCTGCCGGGCGTGTCGGTGGGAGAGGTCGGGCGCATCCTGCAGACCACCGACAAATTGATCAAAACCGTGCCGGAAGTGGCGCGGGTCTTCGGCAAAGCCGGCCGGGCGGAAACCGCCACCGACACCGCTCCCATCGAAATGCTGGAAACGACCATCCAGCTGAAGCCGCCCGACGAATGGCGGCCGGGCATGACCGTGGACAAGATCATTGAAGAACTCGACGCCGCGGCGCGCCTGCCGGGGGTGGCCAACCTCTGGGCGCCGCCCATCCGCAGCCGCATCGACATGGTCTCCACCGGGGTCAAGAGCCCCATCGGCGTCAAAGTTTCAGGCACGGACACCGCCCTGATCAGCCAGGCGGCCGCGGCCGTGCAGAACGCGGCCAGGGCCGTGCCGGGAGTCTCTTCGGCCCTGGCCGAAAATCTCGCCGGCGGGCGCTACGTCGACGTCGCCGTCAAACGTGAAGCGGCCGCCAGATATGGCCTGAGCGTGGCCGACATCCAGATGTTCATCGCCTCGGCCATCGGCGGCGAAGTGATCGGCGAAGCCGTGGAAGGGCTGGCGCGCTATCCCATCAACCTGCGCTATCCCCAGTTCTACCGCGACAGCCTCGCCGCCCTCAAGGGCCTGCCCATCCTCGCCGCCGGCGGGCGGCAGATAACCCTTGAAGACGTGGCCGAACTGCGTTTGACCACCGGCCCGGCCATGCTGAAAAGCGAAAACGGGCGCCTGGCCAGCTGGGTCTACATTGACGCGCGGGGCCGGGACCTGGCCTCCATCGTCCGGGACCTCGACGCGGCCATTCGGGCCGAAGTGCGGCTGCCGCCCGGGGTCAGCGTCTCCTTCACCGGCCAGTTTGAAATGCTCGAACGGGCCAGGGCCCGGCTTCAGCTCATGATTCCCGCCACCCTGGCCATTATTTTCCTGTTGCTCTATCTGGAGTTCCAAGGCCTGCGCGAGGCGCTGCTGATCATGCTCTGCCTGCCTTTCGCCCTCGTCGGCGGGGTCTGGTTCATGTATTGGCAGGGCTACGCCATGTCGGTGGCCTCCGGGGTCGGCTTCATCGCCCTGGCCGGGCTGGCCGCGGAATTCGGCGTGATCATGCTCATGTATCTCCGACAGGCCGTGCGGGACCGCCCGGCCCTGGCCTCGCCTGAAACCGCGACCAGGGAAAGTCTGGACGCGGCCATCCACGAAGGAGCGGTCTTGCGGGTCAGGCCCAAAGCCATGACCGTGACGACGACCGTGGCCGGACTCCTGCCCATTTTCTGGAAAGCCGGAACCGGCTCGGAAATCATGACCCGCATCGCCGCGCCCATGTTCGGGGGCATGATCAGCGCCGCCGTGCTGTCCATGTTCATCCTGCCGGCGGCCTATAAGCTGGCGCTGTCGGCGAGCCTGTTCAAAAAAAAATATGTCGAGGCAAAATAGAAACCTCCCGCTCTGGAGATAGGGCTATGTGCATGGCGGGCATTTTTTTGATCATCCCCGGAACGTCAGGGCGTTGATGATGCGCATTTTATTGATGCTCTTGCAATCGCGGGCCGGAGCGCCGACGGTTCAGCCCCAAGTGAAATCGGCCGTCAGGTTCCAGTCCCGCCCCAACCTGAGCTCGTCGCCAAGACGCCGGGCCAGCCCCCTGACGCGCGCATTGACCGCCAGGCGTCTTTTGACTTCCAGGCGAACCTCTTCGCTCAGGTCGGGGTCGGCGATCATGTCCCCATAATAGCCCTCAGCGCCGGGGTCGTCTAGGCCCATATCCCGTCGAACGGCCTGAAAAACGGCGCTGACTTCCCTGTTGTATTCCAGGCTGAGCCAGCCGGCGCCGTGGCTCATCAGGTCGGCGATCCAGATGGGGCCGGCCAGAGACGCGGCCTGGCCGTTTACGGCGATATGGCGGCTCAAGGCCTCCCGGGGCATTTGCCAAGCATCGGCGCAATTCATATTTTCACTCCTTGGCCTAAAGCGATCAGGTTGAATACCGGAACGGCATTATCTCTTTAAAAAACTAAAGCAATTACCAGGCCAAAAAACGCGCCGCCTTCAGACTGGAAGCCGCCGCAACTCGTCGCGCCCGTAACAGCTTGATAACAGAGCTGAACAGATGCCGGAGAGGTTCGACCGGCCTGGATGACGCAAGCGCCCGCAGCTTGGAAGCGGCTTTTTTTATATAAATTTTTTTCCTGCCTGAAAACAATTTTTATAAAAAAACGACGCCGGTCGGCAATTCTTGGCGGCTTTAAAAAAAAATCGCCTACGCCCGAGAACTGCCGGCTGTCAGCCCCTGAAATGGCGGGGCTAACGAACGGAATATAATGAGCGATGAGACAAAAAACGATGAGACAAAAAAAGTCTTGCATTTTAGGCGGCCTTAAATTATTATAAAGACAATCGAGTTAATGATATTTAAAACTGAAAAGCGGCCTCAGTCCCCGGACTGAAGGAAAAACCTGAAGGAGGAACGTCATGTCGAGAACTTGTTTTGAAGATTTTCAATCCAGAAGCCTGGCTTGGCCGAGAGAGCTTAATTCCGGCCAGACCTTTCGATGTTGTCCCTCCCGTCCGGCTGGGCGCTAAAGGAGACGCCCTGAAAGCGTCCCGGCCTCAGCCCGGCCAGTCATGCGGCCAGGCCCGCCCGGCCTTTTCCAGGCCGGTCCGATAATACCCTGAAAAAATAAATATGAAGGCGTCGGCCTTGGAGTCGGGCGCCGTCAAACTATTTACCCCTTGACGGGGAAGGAAAGCATTATGAAAAAAATCAACGCGCTCGCGCTCGGCTTGTTCGTCTTCGCCTTGTCGGCTTTCGGCCCGGTTCCCGCGGCCCCGGCCGCCGACGTGGAAATCACCAACGTCTCCTATGACCCGACGCGGGAACTGTATGAACAGTACAACGCCGCCTTCAAAAAACACTGGAAGAGCCTCAAAGGCCAGGAGGCGGACATTGTGCAGTCGCACGGCGGCTCCGGCAGGCAGGCTCGGGCCGTCATCGAAGGCAACCAGGCCGATGTCCTGACCCTGGCCCTGGCCCCTGACATCACGGCCGTCGAAAAGGCCGGTCTCATCAAGCCGGGCTGGCAGAGCGAATTCCCTTTAAACAGCGCGCCTTACACGTCCACGATCGTTTTCCTGGTCCGCAAGGGCAACCCCAAGGCGATTAAGGACTGGGGCGACCTCGCCCGGGCGGGGGTGGGCGTCATCACCCCCAACCCCAAGACTTCCGGCGGGGCCCGCTGGAACTATCTGGCCGCCTGGGCCTGGGCCCACCGGGAATACAAAGGGGATGAAAAAGCCGTCAAAGAGTATATCGGCAAAGTGCTCCGCAACATTCTGGTGCTTGACACAGGCGCCCGCGGTTCGACCAACACCTTTGTTCAGAATGGTCAGGGCGACGTGCTCCTGGCCTGGGAAAACGAGGCTTTCCTGGCCCTGGCCGAAAAGGCCGGCGAATTTGAAATAGCGACTCCGAGCCTGAGCATCCTGGCTGAACCGCCTGTCGCCGTGGTGGATGAAGTGGTCGAAAAGCGCGGCACGCGCGAGATCGCCACGGAATATCTCAATTTTCTCTATTCCGAAGAAGGCCAGCGCCTCGCCGGGAAAAACTACTATCGGCCCAGTAATCCCGACATCGCCAAAGAGTTCGCTTCCGTCTTCAATCTCAAGCTCGACCTTATAACCATCGACGACCCCATCTTCGGCGGCTGGGAAAAAGCTCAAGACCTCCACTTCAAGGACGGCGGCGTCTTTGACCAACTTTACGCCCGATAAGAAGCCCGGCCGCCGCCTCGAGCGGGGCGGCGGCCGGAAACAACGAGCCAGACCATGTCGCCTCACGCCAAAAAAAACATCATCCCCGGTTTTGGCCTGTCCCTGGGTTTGACTATATCCTTCATCAGCCTGGTTGTTTTGATCCCCATGTTGACCCTGGTGTTCCAGTCTTCCGCCCTGGGTTGGTCAGGGTTCTGGAAAACCGTGCTCGACCCCAGGATTCTGGCCAGCTTCCGGGTGAGTTTTCTATGCTC
Organism: Candidatus Adiutrix sp.; assembly: GCA_031273445.1. Taxonomy (GTDB): domain Bacteria; phylum Desulfobacterota; class Desulfarculia; order Adiutricales; family Adiutricaceae; genus Adiutrix. The sequence continues at coordinate 6,806 of JAISRV010000281.1, forward strand.
CTTCATCGCCGCGCTCATCAACGGCGTTTTCGGGCTCATCCTGGCCTGGGTGCTGGCGCGTTACAGATTTCCCGGCCGCCGCCTCATAGACGGGCTGATCGAACTGCCTTTCGCCCTGCCGACGGCCGTGGCCGGCATATCTCTGACCGCGTTGTATTCAGACAAGGGCTGGATCGGCGAACCCCTGGCCCGTCTGGGGCTCAAAGTCGCCTACACGCCCGTCGGCATCATCGTCGCTCTGACCTTCATCACTCTTCCGTTCGTCGTCCGGACGGTGCAACCTGTGCTTGAGCAGCTGGATCATGTTTATGAAGAAGCCGGGCGCATGCTCGGCGCTTCCCCGACCCTGATCTTTTTTCGCGTCATTCTGCCGGAAATAAAGCCCGCCCTGCTCACGGGCTTCGCCCTGGCCTTCGCCCGGGCGCTCGGCGAATACGGCAGCGTGGTTTTCATCGCGGGGAACATGCCCTTTAAAACGGAAATCGCGCCGTTGATGATCATGATCAAGCTGGAACAGTTCAACTACGGGGAGGCCACGGCCGTGGCCCTGGTCATGCTGGGGGCTTCCTTCGTCATCATGTTCATCATCAACAGCATCCAGGCCCGGTCCGCCGGCTTCGTTTAATGAATTCGGGAAAATACGCCATGAATGCGGAAACTTCCAAATGGATCCCCAGAATACTGATTTTGATCAGCTTTCTCTTCATCCTGCTGATGCTGGTCACGCCGCTGACGGTCATCATGACTGAAGCCTTCCGGGCGGGCCTTAAAAGCTACTGGCGGGCCGTGTCCGACCCTTACGCCTTAAAAGCGCTCCAGCTCACGCTCCTGGCCGCGACGACGGCCGTCGTCCTGAACACCGCCTTCGGCCTGACCGCCGCCTGGGCCATCACCCGCTTCTCTTTCAAAGGCAAGGGTTTAATCACGACTTTAATCGACATTCCCTTCGCCGTTTCGCCGATCATCGCCGGCCTCATCTTCATACTGACCTTCGGGCGGCTAAGCTGGCTGCATCCCTTTCTGAGCGCGCACGACCTGAAGGTCGTCTTCGCCGCCCCCGGCATCGTCATCGTGACCCTGTTCGTCACCTTCCCCTTCGTGGCCAGGGAAATCATCCCTGTTCTGGAAGCGCGCGGCACTGACGAAGAACAAGCCGCGGCCCTGATGGGGGCCGGCCTCTTCGCCATCTTTCGCCGCATCACCTTTCCGCATATCCGCTGGGCCCTGTTATACAGCGTGATTCTTTGCGCGGCCCGGGCCATCGGGGAATTCGGGGCGGTCTCGGTCGTCTCCGGCCACCTGCGCGGCAAAACCAATACCCTGCCCCTGCATGTCGAAATTCTGTACAACGAATACCAGTTCAATGCGGCTTTCGCCGTGTCTTCGCTCTTGGCGTTCGCGGCCATCGGCATCCTGACGGCCCGCAACATCGTCGAATTCACCGCCAAAAAAGAGGAAGAAGGCCATGTACGTTGAGTTGAAAGGGATCAATAAACGGTTCCAGGACGTACCGGCTTCCAGGGAGGTGAGCTTCGGCCTCAGGCAAGGCGTCCTGGCGGCCCTGCTCGGCCCGAGCGGCAGCGGCAAAACCACCATCCTGCGCATGATCGCGGGGCTGGAACACCCCGATTCCGGCGATATCCTTATAGACGGCCTGCGCATAAACGAGGTGGAGCCCAGCCGCCGGGGCATCGGCTTCGTCTTCCAGAATTACGCCCTGTTCCGCCACATGAATGTCTACGACAACATCGCCTTTGGCCTGTCGGTCAAAAAAGAACGCCCGGAGGCCATCAGGGACAAGGTGGGCGGGCTGTTGGAGCTGATCGGCCTGGCCGGCCTGGAACGCCGCTTCCCCGCCCAGCTCTCCGGCGGTCAGAAGCAACGCGTGGCCTTTGCCCGGGCCCTGGCTCCCGACCCGCGGCTATTGCTGCTGGATGAACCCTTCGCGGCCATCGACGCCAAAGTGCGCCGAGAGCTGCGCTCCTGGCTGCGCGAAATGATCAGCCGACTGGGCATCACCAGCATCTTCGTGACCCATGACCAGGATGAAGCCATTGAAGTGGCCGATGAAATTCTGGTCACCAATCTGGGCCGGGTGGAGCAGAAGGGTTCTCCCCTGTCCCTATATAAAGCGCCGGCGACTCCGTTTGTGGCCAAATTCATCGGCGAATCCACGCTCATCGACGACGTCGGGGCCTTAAACGGCTTTGAGGCGGCCCCGCCGGGCGCCACGGGCGCGGTCAGGCCGGAATTCATAAAAATATTCACGCTCAGTGAAAGCGTGCAATATGAAGGCAGCGCCGAAGACGCCGTCGTTGAGCGCCTGGCTTTCCGGGGCGACTCTCTGGAGGTGTGGCTGAAGTGCAAGGGCATGACTCTCCCGGCGCGCTATTCGCTTGAAAAAAGGCCGCTGGCGGTCGGCGAGCCCGTCAAGGCCCTGATTTACCGCCTCTACGCCTTCGAAGACGACCGGGTCAGACTCTTCAACAACAGCCGCCTGGGCGACCATCCCCTCGGCTATTCCTACAGCATCTGATTCCAGGTTTGATTTGGAGTTGGAATAAGAGGCGGAAGATGCGGTCAATCTCTTTGGAAGCGGACATTCTGATCATCGGCGGCGGCGCGGCCGGCTGCTACGCGGCCCTTTGCGCGGCCCGGCGGTCGGGGGCCAGAGTTCTTCTGGCGGAAAAAGCCAATATCGAGCGCAGCGGCTGCCTGGCGGCCGGGGTCAACGCCGTCAACGCCTACATCGGCCAGGGGCATACGCCGGAAGACTACGTGGAATACGCCCGGCGCGACGCCGAGGGCATAGTCCGCGAGGACTTGTTGCTGACCATGGCCGAAAGGCTCAACGGCGTCGCCCTGGCCCTGGAAGCCCTGGGCTTGACGATTCTGAAGGACGAGCAGGGCCGCTACGCCTCCAGAGGCTGGCGCAACATCAAGATAAACGGCGAAAACATAAAGCCTCTCCTGGCCGCGGCGGTTCGCGCCGAGCCGGCCGTCAAAGTCGTCAACCACGTCAACGTGGTCTCGTATCTGGCGGACAATGGCCGGATACTTGGGGCCGTGGGCTTCGGGGCGGACGAAGCGGCGCAATATGTGCTGCGAGCGCCCGCCGTCATCTGCGCCACGGGAGGGGCGGCGGGGCTGTATCGGCCGAACAGCCCCGGCTTCGCCCGGCAGGCCATGTGGTACCCGCCGTTCAACACCGGGGCCGGCTACGCCATGGGCATCCTGGCCGGAGCGGAAATGACCGCCCTGGAGATGCGCTTCGTGGCCTTGCGCTGCAAAGACGTCATCGCCCCGACCGGCGCCCTGGCCCAGGGGGCCGGGGCCAGGCAGATCAACAAACTGGGTCAGGTCTACGAAAAACGCTACGGCCTGAGCACCTCGCAACGCGTTTACGGCACGCTCAGGGAAAACCTGGAAGGCCGCGGACCCTGCCGCCTGCGCGCGGAAAACCTGGGGCCGGAGCAAATCGAAGACCTGTACCGGGCCTATTTGAATATGGCCCCCGCCCAGACTTTGAAATGGGTGGAGGAAAGCGCGGGCGCCGGCGCGGCTCTTGAAGCGGAGATAGAGGCCGCCGGGCCCTATATCGTCGGCGGCCATACCGCGTCCGGCTACTGGGTGGATACGCAACGCCGGACCACGCTCCGGGGGCTTTTCGCGGCCGGGGACGTGGCCGGGGGCTGCCCCCAGAAATACGTCAGCGGGGCCATGGCCGAAGCCGCCATCGCCGCCGAGGCCGCCTGGGATTACGCGCGGGCCAATCCCCCGCCGGCCCGCGCCGCCGCGCTCGACGCGCAGGCCCAGGCCCTTCACGACGAGGCGGAAGGCTATCTCAGCCGCGCCGACGCGCTCATAGACGCCGACCAGATTGAGGCGGCCATGCAAAAAACCATGGACGAATACGCCGGCGGCCTGACCGCCCGCTACAGCTACAACGAAGCGCAACTGGACAAAGCCGACGGGCGGATCAGCGAATTGACGGCCCTTAGCGCGAGGCTGGGGGCCGAAGATATGTACGGCCTTATGAAAATTCACGAGTTGCGGGAACGCCTGGTGGTCTGCCGTAGTCTCATCGCCCATCTCAAGGCCCGCCGGGAAACGCGCTGGCCAGGCTTCGGCGTCCATCTGGACTACCCGGAGAAAAGCGAAAACTGGCTCCGGCACGTCAATTCCCGCCTGGAACACGGCCAAATACGGATAATATTCCGTGATCTGGCCGCCAAGGAAGCGCGCTATGAGCATCATCATTGACCCCAGCGCCTGCACCGGCTGCGGGCTTTGCCGGGAAGTCTGCCCGGGGAACCTCTTGTGCGCCGACGAAAACGGCCGGGCGGCCATCCGCCGCCCGGCCGACTGCTGGAACTGCGCGGCCTGCCTGAAGGCTTGCGCGCAAACGGCCATAGCCCTGTATCTGCCGCCGGAAATCGGAGGCAACGGGGCCAGCCTGCGGGTCAGCCGGGAGGGGGACTTGCTCCACTGGCTCTTTTCCCTGCCGGACGGGCGCCGGCGGGTCATAACCGTGGATCGCCGCAACGCGAATCATTACTGACGGGGACGACCATGAATCATTTGGACATGCTGGAAGCGCAGAGCGTCTTCATTTTGCGCGAAGCCTACAAAAAACTCGGCAAACTGGGCATGCTCTGGTCTATCGGCAAGGACTCCACCGTCATGCTCTGGCTGGCCAAAAAAGCCTTTTTCGGCCACTGCCCTTTCCCTTTCATTCACGTGGACACGACCTACAAAATTCCGGAGATGATCGCCTACCGCGACAAAACGGCCGCTGACCTGGGGTTGGATCTGATCGTGTACTCCAACCGGGAAGCCCTGGCGGCGGGCCTGGGCCCGGCCTCGGGCCGCCTGGTCTGTTGCCAGGCGCTGAAAACCGAGGCGCTGCAGCAAATGACCAGGCAGTATGCCTTTGACGGCCTGATCGTGGGCGTTCGTCGGGACGAGGAAGGCTCCCGCTCCAAAGAACGCGTCTTTTCCGAGCGCAACGCCCAGGATCAGTGGGACTACGCCAACCAGCCGCCGGAACTCTGGGACCAGTTCAAGACCGATTTCCCCAAAGGCCACCACATCCGTGTTCATCCGCTTTTGCAGTGGAATGAACTTGACGTCTGGCGCTATATCGAACGGGAAAACATGCCGATCATCGACCTGTATTTCGCCCGCGACGGCGAAAGATACAGAAGCCTGGGCTGTGCGCCCTGCACGGGCAAAATCGCCTCCAAAGCCGCCACTGTGGCCGAAATCATCGTCGAACTGGAAAAAACCTCCGTGGCCGAACGGGCCGGCCGGGCGCAGGATCAGGAAGACTCTTACGCCATGCAGAAACTAAGGAAAGCTGGATACATGTAGCATGGAGACTTCAAGAGACATCTTAAAAATCGTGGTCGCCGGACATGTGGATCACGGGAAATCCACGGTGATAGGGCGTCTGTTATACGACGCCGACGCCCTCCCCCAGGGGGTCATCGACAAGGTCAGGCGCATCGCCGGGGAAACCGGCAAAGCCTTTGAATTCGCCTACCTTCTGGACGCCTTCGAGGAAGAACAGAAACAGGGCATCACCATCGACACCACGCAATTGCAATTCCACACCGCCAAGCGGGATTACGTCATCATCGACGCGCCGGGCCATAAGGAATTCCTGAAGAACATGATCTCCGGCGCGGCGGACGCCGAGGCCGCCTTTCTGGTCATAGACGCCGCCCGCGGCGTGGAGGAGCAATCCAAACGCCACGCTTATATGCTGTCGCTTCTGGGCATAAAACAGGTTTGCGTCATCGTCAACAAAATGGATCTCGCCGCCTACGCGGCGCGGGTCTACCGGCGAATCAGCCGGGACATGGACGCCTTCCTGGAGCCTTTGGGGCTTAAGGCCCGAGCCTATATCCCCCTTTCCGCGCTGAAGGGCGACAACGTGCTGCGCCGGTCCGACAATCTCGACTGGTACGACGGGCACACCCTTATCCAGGCCCTGGACGCTTTCGTCAAGGAAGGCCGCCACGGCGAAAGCCGCTTAAGGCTGCCGGTGCAGGACGTCTACAAATTCGACGACCGGCGCATTATCGCCGGTCGTCTGGAAATGGGCCGCCTGAAGGAGGGCGACGCAATCGTCATCCATCCCGGCGGGAAAAAAACCACTGTCCGGGCCCTGGCCTATTGGCTGGAAAAAGACCGCGCCGCCGAAGCCGGGCCGGGCCAATCCATCGGCCTCATTCTTGAAGACGAGTTTTTCAACCGCCGGGGAGAAGTCATCAGCCACGAGACGGCGCCGCCCCTGACCACGCGTTCATTCCAGGCCAGCCTGTTCTGGATGGGTCAGAGCCGGCTGCGGGTCGGCCAGAAATATAAACTGAAGATCGCCACCCAGGAAACTGAAGCGGAAATCGGAGAAATCATTCGTGTTATTGACGCGTCCACCCTGGCCGCCGGCCCGGGGGCGGAGGGGGTGAAACTGAACGATGTGGCTGAAGTGATCATAAAGGCCAGGGAGGCCGTGGTTCTGGACCTCTTCGTGAACTGCCCGGCCACCGGCAGGTTCGTCCTCGTGGACGACTACAATGTGGTCGGGGGCGGCATCGTCACCGGCGTCGAGGCGGCGCCGGAAGCTTTTCGCGGTTTTGTCTCCGGGGATATGAAAGTCGGCTGTGATTTATTTGAAGAATACTATTACAGCGTCGAAGACCAGGCGGTGAACAAACTGCCGGGGCCCGGCCTGACCTATACGGTGGGCGAGGCCGTGCCCCTGGCCGGGAAAAGTTTTTCGTATCCCGAGTTCTTCGATATCGCGGCCTTCCGCGAAAAAATGGTCGTCAAGATCAGGGCCGGGCTGACGGCCGAAGTGTTGCCGCTGGAAGAATACCGCTACGGGGGGCTGCCGGTGGTCGACGGGCGCGGTTTCGCTTTCCGGATCAGTTCGTGCGCGCAGTGGGCGGCCTGCGCCCATGATTATGCCGCCGCGACTGTGGCCGACGAGGCCGCTTTATCGGCCAAATGGCTGGATTTCTCGGCCTACAGAACCATCCCTTTCGCCGGCGGGGCCTGAGGTTATCTTTTGGTCTGTATGGCCGTGGCCAGCATGGCGTCTTTGGTGGAGACGGTTTTGGAATTGGCCTGAAAACCGCGTTGGGTGACGATCATGTTCACTATTTCCGTGGCGACGTCCACGTTGGACTGCTCCAGGAAATTGCCGAGCACTTTTCCGGCCCCGTCCTGGCCGGGCACTAGGGTCAGGCCGTCCCCGGATTCCCCGGTTTTGGAGAAGAGGTTGTCGCCCTCTTTGGAAAGCCCCCAGGGGTTGCGAAAACGGGTCAGGGCGATTTGAAATAGAGATTCCTGCCGCCCGTTGGAGTAAATGCCGCTGACCGTCCCGTCCTCGCTCACCGAAAGTCTTTGCAGCGACCCCTCCGGATAGCCGTTGCCGTCTTTGAAGGTCGTCGACGATCGGCCGGCGAACTGGGTGGTCCCTGTTTCCTCCAACTGCCATGAGCCCGCGCCGAAGGGGTTTTTTGCCCCCATGTTCAACGAAACCTTCTGGCTGACGGTGGCCAGGTCCGCGGGATAGGGCGGATTGTCGAGCATTGCGGCCGACTGGG
>JAISRV010000426.1 GCA_031273445.1 Candidatus Adiutrix sp.
GGCTCAGAAGGAAGGTGGCGAAAAGAGCCAGGAGCATCGGGAGGAAAATGAATTTCAGGGCCACCAGCAGCCAGCCGATGATCAAAGCGATGGACAGGGTCAGGAAAACGGGCAAAGCCCGACCGGACAAGGCCCGGCTGCCGGCGGACGTTTTAAGGCGTTGTCGCATTATCGGCGCGTCGCGCATGAAAAAATCCTCTTTTTATGTTAAATTGTATAAAGTTGCAACGGGCGATGAAACGGGGGCGGCTTCCTGAAAGGCCGCGCTTTTTGTTCGGGCTGGACGCCTCGGGCCGGCCGGGGCGCGGCCAAGCACCACCAGGACCGCGCCATACCCTAGCCTTGCGGCGTCCCGCCCCGGGCCGGGAAAAACTAAGCCCATCCCGCCCTTCCGAATTCAATTATATATGACGAGGACTTTAATGCAACGATTTTCGCTTTTTTGACTGAAAAATAGAGCCATGGCCCGCATAAAACTTTTGCCTGACAGTCTGATAAACCGTATTGCCGCCGGAGAGGTGGTGGAGCGGCCTTCGTCCGTTTTAAAGGAACTTTTAGAAAACAGCCTTGATTCCGGGGCCACGCGCATCGACGTGGAAGTGCTCTCCGGCGGGAAAAAACTCATTCGTGTGCGCGACAACGGGCGCGGCATGAACGAGGACGACCTTTTTCTGTGCATTGAACGCCACGCCACCAGCAAGATCGACAAAGACGCCGACTTGGTGCACATTCACACCCTGGGTTTCCGGGGCGAAGCCTTGCCTTCCATCGGCGCGGTTTCGCGCCTGACCATCACCAGCGCGGAACAGGACGGCGAAGGCCATATGCTGCGGGTCAACGGCGGGCGGCTGGAAAAAATTGAAGGCGCCCCGGCCAACCCCGGCACGACGGTGGAGGTCGCGGACCTGTTTTACAATGTTCCGGCCCGCCGCAAGTTTCTGAAATCCGACCACACCGAAAGCGCGCATCTGCTGGATATAACCCAGCGCTACGCGCTGTCGCGGGAAGGTTTGCGACTGACCTACCGGGAAGGGGGGCGTGAACTTTTGTCCGTGGACGCTCAAAGCGACTTCAGAACCCGCGTCTTCCGCATCCTGGGCCGCGAGGCGGCCGAAAAGCTTGCCCCCTTTGCAGAAACGTCTGATTCCTTAAAAATATCCGGCTGGCTCGGCAGCCCGGAAACAGCTCTGCGCGGCTCATCCGGCCTGTTTCTGTATGTCGCGGGGCGGCCGGTGCGCGACCGCCTCCTGACCAGGGCCCTAGTCAGCGGCTACGGGCGGATGCTGCCTCCGGGGCGCTGGCCGGCGGCCATAATCTTTGTCGAGCTGGAACCGGCCGACGTTGACGTAAACGTTCACCCGGCCAAGGCTGAGGTACGCTTCCGCCAACCCGACCAGGTCTTCAGTCTGTTGGCCCGCGCTGTCAGCCGGGCCATTGGCCAGGCCCCCATCCCGGACGGAGCTTTCAGGCCCGCGGACGAAGGCCGTTTCTCCCCCCGCGCCGAAACCTTCGAAAGCTCGGCAACGCCTTTCGCCGCCCGATGGGAGAGCTGGAATCGGCCCGGTCGGCCCGGCTCAAGCGACTTTTTCCAGCCCCCTTCAGCTGGAGGCAAACAGGCGCCGCCCTCTTCGCCCCCACCTGACGGCTCCTGCTCCGACGAGCAGGCGCACATTCCGCCCTGGCTACAGGACGAGCGCCCGGAGACCACGGAGCGCCGCCAGCCGCCGGCCGGCCAGCCCCCCCCCGCCGACCCACAATCTCCGGCAGGCCAGGAGAAGCCCGCCGGCCGGCCGCCTGGCGAAGCGGACCTGAACGAGGGCGTCTGGCCTCTGGCTCAGCTCTATCAGAGCTATATTCTGGCCCAGGGGCCGGACGGACTCTACATTATAGACCAACACGCGGCCCATGAGCGCATCCTCTACAATCAGCTGAAAGAAAAATTAGCCGCCGGCGGCCTCCCGGGCCAACGACGGCTGTTTCCCGACACCTTTGAACTGCCGCCCCACCAGAACCTGGCCGCAGAAAGGCTGGCGCCCCGCCTTACGCGTCTCGGCTTCGAATTGGAGCCCTTCGGCGGGCAAACCTTTATGCTGAAAAGCGCCCCGGCCATATTGAAAGACCACGACCCCTGGCCGGTGCTGCTGGAAATTCTCGGCGCCGCCCAGGGGCGCCTGAAAGCCTTGGACGGGGCCGGCCTTGAGGAGACGCTGGAAAACCTGGCCAACAGTTGGCTCTATAGCCTAGCCTGCCGCGCCGCCATAAAAGCCGGGCAGAAACTAGCTTTGGAGGAAATGGCGGCCTTGTTGTCAGACCTGGTTAAAACCCAGAACGGCGGCTATTGTCCACATGGCCGGCCGGCGGTATTCGTCGTCAGCCGGGAATATATGGAAAAAAAATTCAACCGCCGCTAGTGTCCTGAGTAAGGCGGCGAAAGGAATTCATAACTCAGGACACTAGCGGCCTGTTTGGTCAGCTTCTACTTCCTTCAACAGCTTTTGAGCCTCTTCCATATGCGGATTAAGTTTGAGGGCCTGGCCGATGAACTCTCCGGCCCGGACTTTGTCGCCCCCTTCCAGGGCCGCCCGGGCCATATTGAAAAGAAGATTTTCATCGTCAGGCGCCAAAAAAAAAGCTTTTTCATAAAACTCTATGGCCTGGGCATACATTTTCAGGCCACGCAATTCTATACCCAACTGGTTGAAAAAATGCTTGTTTTCCGGGGCCAGCACATTGTCCTGCCGGGCCAGCCGGCCGAAAATATCCGCGGCCTTATCGCGCTCGCCCGTCTCTATATATAGTTTGCCCAAACCGAAACTGGCCCGCACATTCTCCCGGTCGGCCTTCAGAGCTTTGGAATATTCATATTCCGCGCTGTTGTATTCCTTGCGTTCGACATGCTTTTCCGCCGTGGCGACGGCTTTTTCAGCGGCCAGATCTCCGGGCGTTTTTTTCGTCTTGAATTTCTCCGGCTCGAAAGTGAAGCGTTTCAAAAAATCCGCCACAGGCACCTTTTCCAAAAGATGCATGGGCTCGCCGTACATATCCAGAATCTGAACCTGCATGAGGTCTTCGTCAAGCTGCACGCACTTGTAATAGTCGGTGACGGTCTGGGTGCGGGCGGTGCTCATGGTGCCTATCTTCTGCACCTTTTGCTCCGAATAGATGCCTTCTGGAATTTTAGTCATAAAACCTCGACAAAGTTAAAAAAATCAAACAGGCGGCTCTGCCGGTCAAAGGCCGGGCCGCGCCTTCAGGCGGCGATGACGGCGATGAAGGTAAAGGGCCCGTCGCCGTCATTGGCGATGGCATGTCCTTCCCCCTGGCGGGTCAGCATCACGTCGCCGGGCAAAACCGCGTGGGCCGAACCGTCATTGTCGGTGAAAAGGCCGCGACCGGCCACCGCGACGTAAATTTCTTCATTGTCGTGGTGTACATGAAACCCGATGGAAGCGCCCCGGGCGGGCAGCGTCATCTCGCCGATCATCTGAAAACAGGTTTTCTCCGGTCGGTTCTCGTTCATAAACGAATGGAGGCCCCGCACTTCGCCTTCCCCATTCATAACATTCCGCCGCACGTTTTCGCGCCTGTCTTGGGCTGAAAAAAACATAGTTCCTCCTCAGGATAAAAGACGCCGTCTCGACGTCGCGGGGTTTCGGTTTTCGCTCATTCGCCGTTACGATGAATGCGCCGGTTTAAGCGCAACCACATCTCCTCTTCCGTGAGCCCTGCCACGCGGATAATCTTGCGCCGGCCGGTCTGCCCGGCGGCAAGGCTCAACGCCGCTAGGGGCAAACTCAGAATTTCCGCCAGAAACCTGACCAGGGCCGCGTTGGCGGCGCCGCCCGCCGGAGGCGCGGCGATTTTTATTTTCACCCCGCCGTCGTGCGGGCCGACCAGCGCGTTGTTTTTGGCCCGCGGCGACAAAGTCACGCTCAGGCGGCTGACAGGCTCGGCCACGGAAGTCTCCTGTTTCGGGTCGGTTGCGAGCGAAGGCGCTAAAAGCCCGGCGCCAGTCGCCCGATCCAGGCGGCGGTCAGCAAGTAAAGCCGACCCAAAAGAACATGCTGAACCAGGAGCGTCGCCGCCAGAAAGATAAGAGCCCTGAAGTCCAGGCCGCCCGGCCCTCGCAGGAAAAAGCCGCGCAAAGGGGCCAGGAGAGGTTCAGTCAGGCCATAGACGATCATGACGACAGGATTGTAAGGGGCCGGGTTGACCAGCGACATCAGAACTCTTAAACTCATCAGAATGAATATGATCCAGGCGATCTGGTCCATGAAGCTGATCAGGGCCAGGGCCAGAAGCGGCAGCAGCACGGCCGGCGGAGCGCCATGCCCCAGGAGAACCAGACCTCTGCCTATAAAAAATCCGGCCAGGCTCAGGGCGATAATAACGAGCACCGGAGAAAAATCAATGCCCCCGAGCGTAAATGGGAACAGGCGGCGGCCTCCGCGCAAAACAGGATCAACCGCCATAGACAGATAGCGCATGACCGGGCTGTAAGGATTGGGATTGATCCAGGTCAGAAGCACTCTTATTATTATTAAAAGCACGTAAACGTACGCGGCCGCATAAATAAAATCGCCGATGAAACTCATGCCGTTATTGCGACGCCGACAGGGGCGTCTCCTTTCCGGCGGCAAGGCCGCTCTTTAATTTCTAAATTTAAAATTTAAGCAGGGGCGGCCCTGATATGGCCCGCGGCGACGATGATCCGTTTATTATTATAACCCGTAGCGCCTATTATTTCCACTGCAATAATCACCGGCGCCGCTCTGACGCGCGGGAGGCGCCACCCGATTTCGCCGTTTGACGCAAATCAAGGCGCGCCCGGACTTTCGTGCTTATATTTAAAATTAAGACGGCGCTCCGGCCGTCGAATATGGAGGCGACCTATGACCGTTCAGGCCATGCAACCAAACGAACTTGTCGAACGCGACATCATTGAAATAGATGAAGACCTCTGCGACGGCTGCGGCCTGTGCCTGAACGGCTGCGCCGAAGGAGCCCTGACCCTGGCGGGCGGCAAGGCCAAACTGGTCGGCGACATATACTGCGACGGCCTCGGCAGCTGTCTGGGCCGCTGCCCGGCCGGGGCGCTGAAGGTCATTCGGCGCCGGGCCTCCCTGTTTGACGAAGAGGCGGCCGGGCGAAAGGCGGGGCCGGCGCCGCCACGCTCCTGCGCCGATTCGCGACCGGCGACCCTGGAAAGTTCCAAGGCCGCCCTTGGCGCCGCCGTAGCGGCGCCGGCCCTGATTTCGTGGCCCATCCAATTGAAGCTCATGCCGCCCGAGGCCCCTTTTCTGGACAGCGCCGTAGTGACGCTGGCCTCTGACTGCTCGGCCTTCGCCGGCCCGGCTTTTCATGAAACGTTCCTGGCTTCCGGGCATCCATTAATGATCGCCTGCCCCAAACTTGACCCGGTCGAGCCTTATATAGATAAAATGGCGGCTATATTGAAGGCTCATCCGGCGATCAACGAAATCCGCGTGCCGATGATGAGCGTGCCCTGCTGCGGCGGCCTAGGCCACATCGCCGCGCAGGCCGTCAGGCGGGCCGAGCGCGAGGGACGGACGGCCCTGAGAACCTGGATCATAACCCCGCAAGGCGAAATCAATGAAGAACGCTTCCGTTGAAGATGAAGCAGCGCCCCGGTTTCAGGCCGGGCGGGAAAGGAACAGACTATGGCCATGACCATGTGCCCGGGACAAAACACAGCTTTTTGGCGACCCGGAGATATTTTTGACATAACCTGTCCCGGCTGCGGCGGCCAGGTGGAATTTTTCAAGGATGAAGCCCGCCGCCGCTGCCAGGGCTGCGGCCACGTTTTCGTCAACCCCAGGCTTAACGAAGGCTGCGCCGCCTGGTGCAAATTCGCCGACAAATGCCTGGGCCTGAACCCGGAGATAAGAACTGACTCAAAATGAGAATGACAGCCTCCGCGGCGCGTTTGCCAATATCAGTCTAAAATGCTATCATATCAAAGATACGTCGCGGCATAAATAAAATATGTCGCGGCGCCTTTTGATGAAGCGTTTTTTGAAGGGAAGGGCCGACGCCATGATTAATCTGCAGCAGGCGCTTAAAACGGCCCTGGAAGCCGCAGCCGCCGGCGCCGAGGAAGTGATGCGCGGTTACGGCGACGAAAAACCGCGGGTGAGCCGCAAGGGCCCCACCAACCTGGTGACCGAATATGATCTGCGCTCAGAAGAAATCGTGCGCAAAATCATTACGCGCGACTGGCCCGAACACCTCCTGGCGGGTGAGGAAGGCGGGGTCTCCGGTTCTAAACGGTCTTTGTACAAATGGCATATCGATCCCCTGGACGGCACCGCCAACTTTGCTCACGGGCACCCGTTTTTCGCCGTCTCGATAGGCCTGTTCGGGCCCGACGGAAACGGCGCGGAAAAACCGCTGGCCGGCGTCATAAACGCGCCGGCTCTGGGGGAGCTCTACTGGGGCGCGCGCGGCTGCGGCGCCTTTCGCCGTCAGAGCCTGGCCGGGCGCGGATTCAGAGAAAAACGGCTGGCGGTCAGTTCCGCCGACGCGCTGCGCGACGCCATGCTGAACACCGGCTTCCCCTATGACATATATGAGCGCGGCGGCGAAATACTGCACCCTTTCGGACGACTGGCGACAGCGGCCCGTAGCGTGCGCCGGGCCGGTTCCGCGGCTCTTGATCTGGCCTATGTCGCCGCCGGCGTGGCCGACGCTTTTTGGGAGGCCGGACTCAGCCCCTGGGATGTGGCCGCGGGCCTTTTATTGCTGGAAGAAGCCGGAGGGCTGGCCACCGACTATCACGGCGGACCGTATATTTTGGGCGAAAGCCGTAATATCCTCGCCTCAAACGGACCTCTGCACGACAAGATTCTGCCGTATCTGGAGTGAAGCCGAAAAGGCCGCGCCGCCCGCAACCCGGCAGTCGACCGCGGGCAGGCCCGGCCAAGGAGTAAACGATGCGCAAGGCTCACGCCTGGAACGACGAAGCCGCCCTAGACGATTTTCTTCACAATATGGAAATCGGGCATCTCACCACCATAGACGCGGAAGGATGGCCTCTGACCGTGCCCTTAAATTATGTCTGGCACGGAGGCAATATTTTTTTCCACACCGGCCCCGGAGAAAAGATGGCTAATCTCCGAGCCAACCCCAAGGTTTCCTTCACCGTGACCGAGGCCTTGGGCCTCTTGACTTCCGATTTCACCAACGCGCCGTGCCATGACACCCAGTTGGGGCGCTCGGTCTTTATCCGGGGGCTGGCTCATGAAATAGCCGAACCGGAACGTAAACAGAGAATTCTGGGAAAAATAATAGCCAAATATGACCCAAAATTCGCCGCGGCTTCGGGCGACGACGAAAACTTTTCCCCGGAAAGCATTATGGAGCAGCCTTCTTTCCAGGCCTGCCAGGTGGTCGAGATCGTGGCGGCTTCATTAAGCGGCCGCCGGCATCTGTTGTCGGACAAACCTGAAAAATACCGCAAAGCCGTGGCCGCGCACTTTCAGCGGCTGGGCCAGGAAACCGGGCGCGAGCGCGACCTGGCGACAGCGCGGCTCATTTTCCAGAACCTGGACATCATCTAAACGCGGGCCGGCTCCCCTCCCAGAATCGGGCGGCCGCCGAGGCAGCCTGTCGCGCACGCAGGTAAACACATTATGGGCGGACTAACCTTATATCTGGGCGGCGCCAAAAGCGGCAAGACGCGTCTGGCCTTGACCGCCGCCGCCGCCTACCCTCCCCCGCGCCTCTACCTGGCCACGGCGCAGGCCTTTGACGAAGAAATGGAAATCCGCATTAAAAATCACCAGGCCGAACGCGGCCCGGAGTGGCGCGCCATCGAAGAGCCGCTGAACCCGGACCAAGCCCTGGCGGCCCTGAAAGGCGGCAGCGTCGTCCTGATGGACTGTCTGACCCTGTGGCT
>JAISRV010000308.1 GCA_031273445.1 Candidatus Adiutrix sp.
GCGGGCCAAGCTGGGCCGGCTGTTCGGCGACATCCAAATGTTTCCTTTTGAACCACCGGGGCCTCAAGCCCCAGAACAGGCGGAATAATTAATGACTGAAGATCGCAAAAGCATCTATGCCTGGATAATCATTCTTGTGGTGGCCGTCACCGCCTTCGGCATCAACTTCATTCATTTTCAGGTGGCCGGCCTGGCCCCGAAGATTTTCGCGGCCGCCCAGGCCAGCCCCGCGCAGTTCGGCCTGATGATGGGCCTGCCCCTCCTGGCCGCCGCCTCTCTGGGCATACCCTTCGGGGCCATGGGCGACCGCTATGGGGTCAAACTTATGGTGGGCCTGGGTCTGGTGGTCAGTTTGATCGGAACCATCGGCCGGTATGCCTCCGAACCCGTCATGAGCCATTACTTTTTCTGGATGTTTCTGATCGGGGTCAGCAACGCCGCCCTCAACGCCAACTTCATCAAAGTCCTGGGCGCCTGGCTGCCGCCGCAAAAAGTCGGCCTGGGGGTGGGCTGTTACCTGGCCGGCATCGGCCTGGGCCAGTCCAGCGCCGTGGCCGTGGGGGCCAGCTTCGAAGGCCTGGGTTCGGCTTTTATGTTCTCCATCTGGCTGATCGCCGCCATTTTAGTCATCTGGCTGGTCTTCCTGAAAGCCGCGCCCGCCGGCGCCCCTAAAATGGCGCCCCAGCCGATGATCGGCAATCTCAAATACGTCATGGGCAAACCGGCCGTCTGGGTCGGCGGGGTCTGCATCCTGCTGATGCTGGGGGCTTACGTCACCCTGAACAGCTTTCTGGTCAACAGTCTGATCCAGGTCAAGGGCGTGGCCCCGGAGACGGCCGGCATAGCCGCGTCGGTGGTGGCCTTTTCGCTGATGTTCGGTTCCCTGGCGGCGGCCTGGCTGGCCGGGCTGGTCGGACGCTCCCGCATTTTTCTGGTCGGGGCCGGGGCCATTTCGGCCGTTTGCGCCTATCTGGCCTGGAATATGGAATACGGCAATCTGGCCATAGTCGCCCTCGCCGGGGCCGGCTTCTTCAGCGGGGCTTTCCTGTCGATCATTCTGGCCCTGCCCATGCTTCTGGAATACATCGGCCCGGCCTATGCCGGGAGCGCCGGCGGAGTGCTGAGCACTCTCCAGAGCGGCGGCGGCTTCGCCCTGCCCTTCCTCCTGCCGATGCTGGCCGGGGGGCAGCCCGACGGCATCTTCAACCTCATCGCCCTGAGCTTCGGCCTGATGGCCCTGATTTCCCTCATGCTGCCCGAGATGCTGGCCAGGAAAGCCAAGTCATAGACGCCCGTCGGCGGCCCGGGCGATTTAAGGCACTGCCTGATAATAAACTTTACATTTTTTGGTTCATCCGGCTGAATCGTACATTTTATTGAGAAACACCCTTCCGAATTCTCGTTTTCCGGCTTCGGCGCTGGCTCGTTGGGCGGCCCCGCCGCCGCCGGGAAACTGCTTGTTAATAAAGTATCATGATTTGATTTAAGAGCGCCATTCACCGCCAGCTCTAAAAGCTGGAGCCTGCCGGCATAAAGGCTTAAAAGAGCCGTCTTTGCGCAATACAGTGTATTTATTATTAAAAAATTGTTGCCCCAAAGCGGTTAATTGCGAATAATCAATTTGGCTTTGAATTGTAACGCCTATAGCAGGTCATGTACGCAAAAACCGGATGAGCCAAGCAATATTTACGCCGCCTGTTTAAGGAGGTGGTCAAAAGAGCCTATTCAACTGGCTTATTAGGGCGCCATTGCTCTTTTGGCTCTTACGCCTGGCGCCTTCCTTTTACCACGTCGATAGGCTGTCGTGTTCCTTTCCTTCAAATCTCCGCAACCGCGCGGCGACCCTGGCTTTTCACACCTCAAAGTATACGCTTTAACCGGATGAACCCAAAACTGCCAGACTTCATCCAGATTGGGGCGGGCTTGCCTCTATGATTCACGGGCGGCGGCAAGGTCGTCACGGGTGTCTATATCGTAAACAAGGCCTTCCGTCGGGCAAAGCAACGAAATTGACCGGCCCTTGCGGGAATGCCGGCGCCGCGCTCTTCTCAAGCGCTTGAGCGGATCGGCCATCCAACCGCGCAGGCCGCCGGCCCGTTCCCAGTTGAGGATTGCTTTCCGATTGCGGACGCCGAACAAGGGGGAAGGCATTATCCCAGCGCACGACCGCCTTGACCCGCCGGTATTTGAGTCTGGATGTATTTCTCCAAACCCAGCAAGACGGAAATGATGCCGCTGCCGGGGTCAGGCGCGGCCGTCAGGCCGGCCCGGCGATTGAAATGCGCGGCCAGGGCCGCGGCCCGTATGGGCGTGTACCCGGCGGCCATCAAGGCGGAGGCCAGGCCCGCGGCCGTGTCGCCGGTGCCGCCGATGGCCTCCAGGGCAGGCGCTTGGGGACCGTAAACTTGATGCACTATTCGCCCCCGCCAAACCATATAGTCGGAACGCCCTTTGACCAGCATGGCCCGAGCGGCATTACCCTCCTGGTAGGCGGACCAAAAAATGTCCTGATCGGGTTCCCGCTGAATTAAGGATCCCCTGGCATAAAAAGGATGAGGCGCCAAAGGGTCGGCCAAATAGGCCATTTCACCGCAATCCGGGGTAAAGAGATCATATTCCAAGGCTTGACCGCACAGCTTGGCCACATACATAAAACCCGCATCAGCCGCCAGGATGGGCCGTGGGGAAAGTTCATCCAGGGCCAGAAACAAGCGGTCATGGCTGGCGGCTTCAGGAAATAAATAGTGAAAAGTCAGGCCGCTCCATTGATTTTTGGCTATCCGCGAACCAAGCCAACTGTAAACAGCCTGGCTGCCGCCTCCGCCGCCGTCGTCGCCGGCCAGCACGGCTTGGCCGGGCGGCAGTCCCAGAGCATTGGCCGCAATTGCATAGGCGGCCATAAGCGCGGCCGTGCCCCGTTCTGGCGTTATCTCTCGATTGTTCCAAATTAAGCGGCCATCGCTCCAGGCGAAAGGACCTTCGGCCACTTCCTCAGAAGGGTCGGCCAGAGTCCCAACTATCAACCAGGGCTTTGGTCGGGGGGCGGGCTGCCGCTTAGGCCAAGGCAGCGGCCGATCCAGGCCGACGTAGTCCGTGGGCCTATCCGGCCCCAACGGTTCAATCCCGGCCCGGTAAAGCCTTTCCGCCTCTTCCTTGGCCTGGGAAAGGCTGAAGGAACATAGGCTACGGAAGTCGTCAGTCGAAACGTCTTCAGTGATCAAAGAATTGACCAGACGGGCCGCCAGGGCCGGAACATCGGGGCAGCCGCCGCCGGAAACATTGACAATGCGCCCCTCACGGCGGGTTATGGTTATTTTCATGTTGGCCGCGCTGACCATCAGATGATTGGGATATTCCACGCGTTTGAACAGGCTTTCTGGAGCGGCGAGCGGACCGTCGGCGGCCATGACTTTAAGCGGCTTGAGCTGTTTTTCCGCCAGGACCACCATATAAACCGTTTCTTCTTCAATCGGAAATTCCAGCGCCATGTCGCACCCTTCCCGCATGGCGGGGGGCGGCGCTTTAATCTGAGGGGACAGCCCGGCGGCTAAAAGAGCTTTTCGAGCCGCCACTACCTGTCCTGTGTGGCTGAAAACCATGAAGCCCGAAGGCCTGGACGCGCCCTCGGGCTTTGAAGTCGACATTGACGCCGACCGAAAAAAACCGACAAACTTTTTTAACCAGCTCACTTCGGCGAAACTTCCACCGAATAACCGGAATCAGTTTTCCTGATTGTGCTTGAGCGGCCCTTTTCCCGGCAAGCTCTTTCCACATTTTCAGCGGCGGTTTCATGATCGACTTCCACAATAAGGGCTTCATCAGCCTCCGCTAATGCTTTTAATGCCATCATCACCGGCTGGGGGCAGGAAAACCCCCGGGCATCAACTGTCCTGGCCATCTTGACTCCTTTTCAAGTCGAGCATTTCCACGGTTAAGCCGCGTTTTTGGCGCGGAACATAAGTCCAATAAAAAGGGTTAGAACAAGGCCGGCGACCACAGCGGCCATGCCGTGTGGGCCGATCCCGGCCCCTGAACTGGCCATGCTCCAGTTGTGGGCCATGGCCGCGCCGCCCATGAGCCCCAATACGAAACAGGCAGCATCGCCGTCTCCCTCGCCGGCCAGAAAAAGCTGACGGGCGGGGCATCCGCCGGCCAAGGCGCTGGCCAACCCGGCGGTGAAAAGCCCCAAAAAGTTCCACAAACTTTGGGTATGGGCAATAGGTTGATTTTCAAAACCCGGATGGAACTGGCCTAGTGCAAGATTGCCGACGAATGCGGCGCCCAAGAAGCCGAGTACCCCTAAAAACAGATGCGCTTGCCTGAATAATATTAAATCCCTGAATGCGCCTATGGCGCAAAAGCGGCTGCGTTGCCCCAAAAGACCTATGATTAACCCGGCCGCCAATGAAAACCCAAAAGCGGCATGCATGCTGCCCGGGCCTGTGAGGGAATAAAACAATAAATCGTTTTTCGCTTCGCCTTCAATTTGCGGAAAAGTCAGCCGCAAGCCCAGAAGAGCCAGCATAAAAAGAGGGAAAATCAGCCCCAAGGCACGCCGTCCAGGCAGATTGCGCCCCAACGAGTAGTTTTGGCGAAAAAAAACGGCGCCCGCGGCAACGCCGCAAATAAGACCCGCGAGACCAAAAATAGCATTCCAATCGCCGCCGGCCAGTCGTAAAAGAGCCCGCCAGGGGCAGCCTAGAAAAACCAGGGCGCCGACGGCAACCACAGCCCCCAGGAAGAAGCGCACCACAGGGCTGGAACCTCCCCGCGGCCGGAATTCGCCAAAAAACAAAGCGGCTCCAAAAGAGCCCAACGCCAAGGCGAATATTTCAGGGCGGGCGTATTGGACGATTTCCGCACGATGCAGCCCCAATGAACCTGCCAGGTCACGTTCAAAACAGACCACACAGACGCCCATGTTGCCGGGATTGCCTAGTTTTTGAAGACAGACGGCAATGAGGCCGATCAAAGCGCCGGCGACAATCAGCCCCTTGTTGGAAGCGAAGAAATTTTTCATGTCAATTCACCTTAATAAAAAAAATTTGTTTCTATTATAGCGTTTGACGATTTACGGTCAAGAATATTTTTATCCGCGGCTTCGACGCCCATTGCATCCCGCTTGTCTCAAGCGGATTTAGGTTCAGCCAATTGAGGTTTGGCCTCAACTTAATATTAACCAGGCTAAAATATTATAGACAATAGAGAATGTATATGTTATAATACTTTAAATTATGAAGAAGCAAAACTTAAAAAGCATTGAAACCAGAGGCTCTGAAGCAACTTAGGCTGCAGTCTGTTCATTTGTGCAAAATAAGGATACACCGGCGACAAGGTGGCCGAGCTTTTGAACGTCTGCCGATCAAAGGCCTATAAATGGCTAAAGATTTACAGAACTGATGGCCAAAGGCATTCGGTCAACCTAATTTCCAGCCTCACCAACCAGGGTAAAGTCAGATTCATGTTATATGAAGATAATTTCAACAGTGCGGCATTCATCAAATTTTTGGAGCAATTGACCCACGATATTGAGCGCAAAATTTTTATGATTCTGGATAATTTATGGGTGCATCACAGTAGGACTGTCCAGGAATGGTTCTTGGAGCATCAGTAAAAAATTGAACTTTTTTGGCTGCCTTCCTAATTCTCCAGAACTTAACCAGGATGAATACCTCAACTGTGACCTTAAAGCCTGGGTTCATTCCAAATCTTCGGCCACAGGTCAAAAGAAGAGCTCAAGAAACGGACTGTATCGCACTTACGGATGCTTCAGAAAATGCCGCGCAGACTCAAGAAATATTTTGAGCACGATAAGATGCTGTATGCCGCTTAAGGATGGATAGTGAGGCTTATGATTCAAGGCCTTCATTTTATAACATTTACAAAACTATTTGTTCACAACATAATCGCTATGTCTATTATTAAGATGTCGGGTTAATAATTATAGTATTGCCTTGACCCGCCTTTTCGGCCTAAGGCGGTTCAGGCGGGCCTCAAATATCCGAGGCGGCAAGCTCCCGTTCCGGTTGCTTTAAGGCTTACTCTGGCCGAAGTTTAAGGTTGCCGGAAATTATAGCGATAAGCATTAAGGATGTTGCATGAACATGTCTGATCGACGCAGGATGGTTTCCAGAAAAACTGCGACGCCTTATCTGGTTTTCCTCCTGGCTTGGTTCATACTGACGCCGCCTTTCTTTGAGCCTGGCGCCGGGGCGGTTGAGCCTGATATTCTGCGGCTTGAATTTATAAAGTTAAAATCGCTGTTTGAAACTGAAGCGAAAAAAACGACGGAACAAAAAATTTTAGCCTCTTTAGCCTTGAAGACCACAGCGCTTTCCTGGGCTATGACCGCCACGAACTTAAGCGGAGCCGAAAACTTTGAAGAACCACGATGGGCGGTTAAAATCAGAAATTTCGAAAGAGACTGGGAAAACACGGCAAATTGGGATGAAAGGGAACTTTTGGCCCTGGAATTTTATTATGCGGCTATGAGCGATGTGGCCAGAGTCCTGGCCAGCAGGAACAGACATATCCTTTTTCTGGAGGAATTGGAAAAGCTTTCCGCCAAGACCGCTGAAAGTCTGCTCAACTTTGGCGACAAGGTTGACGGGGGCCTGGAGCGGCGCGTCATTATTTCCGGCGCTCTGGCCAGTGTAACGTCGTTGGCGGTGCGCTCTGTAGGCGGCGGGGCCATGGAGCAGCCCGTCCAGGTTGTAATTAAAGATATGATCAATAAAGCCAACGGTATAAGCGAGCGCCCCGACGCACATTACCGGGCCAAGTTGTCGTTGTTATATGCCAATAATGCCCAGGGACTGACTTCTCTTGTTTTTCTATTGGGTCACAACGCCGAACCGGCTTTGAACAGAGAATTGGCTGCGGTACGCAACGCCTGGAACCGGCACAGCGCTGGCGGCGCCCTGCCGGACGCCACGAGTTTGTCCTGGGCGGCTCAAGCGCAGGCTTCATTGCCTCTGGCCTATTGGCTGGCCACCCGTTGGCGTCCTGAATTATGAATTCCTTTCAAATTTTTTTTGCAGGTCGGCTTTGGCTTGGCCTCCATGCTCTTTAAATGCCGACGATTTCACTTGCCGCAACGGGTTTAACCAATGACCAGCCCAGTATATTTGATGGACGCCAGCGCCTTCATTCATCGCTCTTTTCATGCCATTCGCAATCTCTCAACCAAAGACGGCCGTCCCACTGGGGCGGCTTACGGGTTTGCCTCAACGCTGCTTAAGTTTTTGAAAGACAAAAAGCCGGAAGCTTTTGCCGTGGTTTTTGACAGCTGCGGACCTTCGCGTCGGCATGAAATTTATCCGGACTACAAGGCTAACCGCGGTCCCATGGATCCTGATCTGGCTGCCCAGCAAAAGCCCATACGCGAAATAGTCTCCGCTATGGGTATTTTTATGCTGGAAGAGCCCGGTTTTGAAGCCGACGACCTGATCGCCGCTTCCGCCCGGCGTTTCGCCGATGAAGGCATTGAAGTGGTGATCATATCCGGCGATAAGGATTTTTATCAACTTCTGTCAGATCGAATCTCCATGTACGACCCTGATCCAAAAAAAGACTCGGCCTTAACGGAGGCGGCTTTTCGTGAACGCTTCGGCCTTGCTCCGGCGACTTTTTTGGATCTTCAAGCGCTTATGGGCGACTCCAGCGACAATATTCCCGGCGTACCCCGGGTTGGAGAAAAAACGGCCCAGAAGCTCATTGCGCGTTTCGGAACTCTTGACGGCATTTATGACCATATCGGCGAGATTACTCCTGACAAGCTGCGCGAAAATTTGGTCGCCTACAAAGATTCCGCATATCTTTCACGTGAACTGGCTTCTCTAGGGCATGGCGCCGCAACTGACTTTTCACTGGCCGATCTGAGTCCGTCCGAACCCGACCGCGACCGCCTGGCCGAACTGTTCGCTGATCTTGATTTTTCGCGCCTTCTTAAAGAAATAGGCCGCGTCGGCCCGATGCGGCTGGACGGCGTCTCTCCAGAAAGGCCGACTCAGACTGTGAGTTATGAGCATTACCTTTTGGTCGATGCCCCCAAGGCATGGGAAAAACTTGCCGAGGCTCTGCGCCAGGCTGAAACGTTGTCGGTCGATCTTGAAACCGACAGCTCCCGACCCAGCCGGTGCCGCATCGTGGGCATGAGCCTGTGCGCCGAACCGGGGCAGAGTTTTTATATTCCTGTAAGCCACCAGACCCTGGGCGCCGCGAATCAGGACTGGGCTAAGGTGCTGGAGATTGTCGGCCCCTATCTGATCGCGGAAAAACCGCGCAAAGTCGGTCAGAACGCCAAGTTCGACTGGCTTATTCTGCGCCGCCATGGCATAGACCCGGCGGCGCCGGCTGATGATCCCATGCTGGCCTCCTATCTTCTGAATGCTGAAATGCGTCACGGCATGGATCATTTGAGCGCCCGTTATCTGGGACACCAGCCTATAGCTTTTAAGGAGATGGTGCCTGACGCAAAGAAAAATTTTAGCGACATACGCCCGGAAGACGCTTTGAATTACGCGGCTGAAGACGCCGACGTGACGTTGCGCCTAGCGGCTATTCTCCATAGAGAACTCGAAAAAGACCCGCCCTTGGCGGCTCTCTATGAAAAAGTCGAACTCCCGCTCGAAGACCTCCTGGCCCGCATGGAAGGCTGCGGCGTTCTCATAGACTCCGAGCGACTGGGAGAGTTGTCGCGTGAACTGGGCGATCAATTAAAGGCGTTGGAAGAAAAAATATTTCAGTTGGCTGGGCGTCCTTTCAATCTCAGTTCGCCCAAACAGCTTTCCGAAGTTCTCTTTGGCGATCTAGGTTTGGCGCCTTTGAAAAAAACCGCAAAAAAAACAGGATATTCTACTGATGACGAAGTCCTGGCGGAACTGGCCATGACTCACCCTTTGCCCTTGGCCATACGCAACTGGCGCACCCTAGATAAGTTGAAGAGCACATATACCGACAAACTTCCGCGAGAAATAAACCCCCAGACCGGGCGGATTCACACCTCATATAATCAAACTCTAACGATGACCGGGCGGCTTTCTTCTTCTGACCCTAATCTGCAGAATATTCCCATCCGCGGCGAAGAAGGGCGGCGCATCCGGTCGGCCTTTACGGCGCCGGAAGGGTTTTCTCTGGTGGCCGCCGACTATTCTCAAATTGAATTGAGGGTATTGGCCCATTTTTCACAGGATGAGTCGCTTCTTAAAGCCTTCGTCAATGATGAAGATATTCACGCCCAGACGGCCGCCGAAATTTTCGGTCTAAAGGCGACGGAAGTGACTCCTGATCTGCGGCGCGAGGCCAAAACCATAAATTTCGGCATCGTCTACGGTCAGGGGGCATTCGCTTTGGGCAAACAATTGGGAATTCCGCAGGCCAGGGCCCGGGATTTCATCGACCGCTATTTCGCCCGCTTTCCCGGGGTTAAGCGGTATATGGAGGAAACGCGTGAAGAGGGCCGAACCAGAGGCATGGTCAGCACCTGGTTTGGGCGTCGCCGGTGGTTGGCCGGTTTTTCAGGCGGCTATCAGGCTCGCCAGGAAGCCGAACGCATGGCCATTAACACGCCCATACAGGGCACAGCCGCCGACTTGATCAAAATGGCGATGCTGTCAGTGGATTTGCGTCTCCGACGTGAACACCCCCGGGCCCGCCTGATAATGCAGGTGCACGATGAGCTGGTGCTGGAAGTTCCAGACAATGAAGTGGAGATCGTGACCGCGCTTTTAAAAACGGAGATGACCGCCGTAGCCTCTAACCCTTCTCTGCCGGGGGCCAGACCTCTGATTTCTCCGCTCAAAGTTGAAGTCGGGTTCGGGCCGAATTGGGCCGCCGCGCATTGAAACAGAAAGGGCGCCTACGGGCGATCCGGGCTTATAAGGAACAAATCGGTTATTAGCTGATGGGCGCCAATTGGAATCCCATTGTTTTCGCATCGTTATGGAGATCGTTAAGCTTACGGGCTTGATAGTGTTCTTCTCATAGGCCTTCCGCCATGTTTTATCTTTGACAGAGTGATGAACAGTCTGTCAAACGTCATCAATTTGAATAATCCTTTTTCTTTCATCACATTGTATATATGTGATGAAACAATTAAGGCTATGAACGCCACAAACATCTTCCGGATTGAAATACACATGCGTATGCAATTTGACGCCCTTTGCGCCCCAGGTCCGCATTTTGTGGATGCCGCGTATCGGCGAGCCATTGGTGTGGACGACATTGGATATCCGGTCAATGTCTTTCCGTTCGCTCTCAACCTGGCTTTTGGCAAATTTGCCCGTAAACGGAACCGACAAAACTGGCTTGTAAAGCTTTGGGATTCAGTCGACTCATTACCCGGGCTATCGTGTCATGCCCAGGCATGCCGTTTTTAAACGGCAAATATTGGCGAAGCCAATATTTACGCACACGATCAAAATCTTCTATCTCTTCCCAGCCTTCCGCCCAGTATGTGCGCCCTGCCGGGCGCGCCAAACAAAAAAGACGGCCGGGAAACCGTCTTTTTTGCGCCAAAAGCCGCGGCCTTTATTTAGAAGGCGGAGATGCGCAGGCCCAGGGTCACCTCATGGGCGTCCATCTCATGCTTCGATCTCATAGTGAAGGGAACTTGTTCATCGACGGCTTGGATGTAATAGTGGGTATTGTTGCCGATGCCGCCTTCGCCCTTGCCGAAATTGGAATAACGGTAACCCAGATCCAGGGCTATATTTTCGCGTATATCGACGGCCATGCCGCCGCCGACGTTATAGGCAAGATTCCACTTATTGTGCTCGCCGGTATAATTAATGTTCTGGCTTGAGTAGACGCTTTTCGAAGTGGTGTCGAGGTAAGCGCCGCCAAGGCCGACCCCGATATAAGGCGTTACGGGCGTATCGGTGTGAATATCAAAGTAGGCATTGGCCATAAGGGTGTAAACGTTGGTTTCAACTGTATGCTGACCATAAAAATCCTCTGTTATGGAGGCCGAATCACGCCACTCTGAATTAACCCATTCCTGTTTGGTAAGAGTGACGGAGCCATTGTAGCTTGGGTCATACTGGGCTTTGGAGGCGGCTCGGGCCATAAACTCAATCTCGGTCCGGATGGGGGCGGCATAACCCGCGGCATAGAAGTCATAACCGACGGCCACGCCGCCGCCCAGAACATTGTCCGTAATGGCGTCGCCGCCATGAGAGGTATAGTTTAAGCCGGACAGGCTCCCAAGCCTCTCAATCCCCTCAGTAGACCCGCCCTCTTCAGGCGCCACGGGCGCCGCGGTGTCGGGGTTGTTCCAGCTATTCTGAGTCATGGTGTTTTCGAAATCTTTGACTCTCTGATGTGAAAGCATCACTTTGGGGGCGATGTAAATCGGCCATTTGTTCTGGGCCAGGGCCAGAGACGACGGCAGCAACAGCGCGGCCGCGATTGCCGTCAGCAACAAATTTTTCTTCAGCTTTTTCATAATTGCTCCTTGTTCGCGGCTGACCGCCGCGGCTAAAGATTACTTTTGCCAATAAAACATGCCTAGAAACCGCCCTGCCCGACTCTATACTCTATATATTAGAGATTGGGCAAGGCTGTCGGATCATATCGGCCTCAACCTCCACACAGGCTGAAGCAAACCGTTCTCTGTGAGCCGCATGTCCCGCAGGCCTGTTGTACGGTTAAGGCGGCCTAAAAACAGGCCGATTCTTTGGCCGGCCGCCTTGAGCCGTGATATGCCTGACGATTATTTTTTATAAGCAGATTCCCTCCTTACTGGTCAAACGTTCAGACCGTTTAATCCGGCCTGGGCGAGTCGACCGTCAAAACCCTGCCGGTCGCCTAAATAGCGTATCGGCAGACTGGCCTCGCAACTTTCAATAAATATTGAAACGCAGCCCCAGACTGATTTCGTGAACGGTATAGTCAAGACTGGAGTTGGTCAGAAAATCGTTCATCCTGATGTCTCCGGTAGAGGCCGTGCCGAGATCCACATAGCGATAGCCAAGATCCAGCGCCACCTTTTCGTTCATATGCCAGGCCAGACCTCCGCCCAGGTTCCAGGCGAAATTCCAGTTGGTTTTGGACGACAAAGCCGAGCCGTTGGTTCCGACGGTGGAACTGACTGTATAGTCGGTATTCAAATAAGCCAGGCCGAGTCCCCCGCCAATATACGGAGTCATGGCCGAATCAGAGGCCAGGTCTAGAAAGGCGTTGGCCATCAAACTGTGGGCGGCGACGTCGAAGTTGTGACTGGCCTGCCCTCCCAGGCCATAAGGGTTGACCACCTCTTCGCCGAAGCTGGCCTTGCCGCGATAGACATATTCCGCCTCAAGACGCAACGGCATCTCATAGAGGCTGCCGAAGTCGCAGCCCACGGCCAGACCTACGCCGTAACCCTTGTCTTTGTCTTCGCCGCCAAGCAAGCTGGCGGCGTAAGGGCCGGAGTTGAGGCGGGCCGGTTCTATGCTGCCTGTTTTATATGAATAGATGACCCTGGGCGTAATATACATGCCGCCGACATCCTGGGCGAAAGACGCGGCCGCCGGCCTGACCAAAAACAAGGCCAGCAAAACCAAAAGCGTTTTTGCGAATCTGGTCATAATCTTCTCCTCTGGGTTCTTTGCGGCCCGTCTAAATATAGACGGGCTAATGATACTACTATCAGTGTTCTTAACATATTATTAAAAGAATCATTTGTCAAGTAAATATATCTTAATTTAATATATTTTTACTCAATTGTCGCTTTTATGACATAGATAATCGCTTTAAAAGTACTAATAATAAAGATATATACATCATAAATATAGTGATAATCATGTAAATT
>JAISRV010000035.1 GCA_031273445.1 Candidatus Adiutrix sp.
CGCAATATCAGCGGCCACTGGGGCCAGGGGTTGCTTTCGGCCCTGGTCTCCGGCGGCTTGGGCATAATTTCAAACTGGCTGACCGACAGGGCGCCCTGGCGCCAGGCCGTGCCCAGGCAATCGGAGCCGGTGTCGCCGCCGCCGATGACCACCACCCGTCGGCCCCGGGCGTCGTATTCAGGGGGCAGGGAAGACAATTCGCCGTTGATGACCCGATTCTGGGCCGTGAGGTAGTCGGTGGCGAAATGAATGCCGGCCAGGTCGCGGCCCGGTATGGCCAGGTCGCGTTTGGCCCGGGCGCCGCCGGCCAGCACCAGAATCTGATGGCGCTGGGACAGCAGCCTCAGAGAGATATCCACGCCCGCTTCCACCCCGTATTCGAATTCGACGCCCTCGCGCTCCATTATTTTGATCCGGCGATCCAGCACTTCCTTTTCCAGTTTGAAATCAGGAATGCCGTAGCGCAGGAAGCCGCCGGCCTTGGCGCTTTTTTCATAAACCGTGACCGAGACGCCCGCCTGGTTCAGGCGCCAGGCCGCGGCCAGACCGGCCGGGCCTGAGCCGATTATCGCCGCGCGGCAGTCGAGTCTTCCGGCCGGCGGCCGCGGCCGGACCAGAAAGGCGGCAAAGCCCCGCTCAATGACTTCGAATTCCACCTGGCGGCAGGGCACGGCGGTTTCATTCAGGCCCTGAACGCAAGAGCCTTCGCAGAGGGCCGGGCAGACCCGGGAGGTGAATTCCGGGAACGGGCTGGTGGACAAGAGGTTGGCCAGGGCCGAGGCCCAGCGCCCGGCCATGACCTCGCTGTTGATTTCCGGAATGGCGTTGGCCAGGGGGCAGCCGCAGGCGTGGCAAAAGGGCACTCCGCAGTCCTGGCACCTTTTGACTTCGCGTTCCAGCGTTTCTTCGGGCAGACGCGTTTCCGCCCGTTTATAGTCATTGATTCTTTCCGCGACCGGTCGGTAGTGGCTCATTTTATTTCACCTTTTTTAAGCCGCTTCGCTTTTCCGGCGGGGAGTGGCGGCGTCGGCCAGGGTCATTTCCCCCAGCACGCGGCGGTATTCCATGGGAAAGACCTTGACGAACTTGCCTTTTTCACGTTCCCAGTTGGTCAGGATATGCCGGGCCGTCCGGCTGTCGGTGTAAGAGGCGTGACGTTCCATCATGGCTTTCAGTTCCCGCTCGTCGGCTTCCTCCAGGAAGTCCAGATCGACCATTTCCAGGTTGCAGCGGGCGTCGAAGAGGCCGTCTTCGTCATAGACATAGGCCAGGCCGCCGCTCATGCCGGCGGCGAAATTGACTCCGGTCAGGCCGAGAATGACCACCCGCCCGCCGGTCATGTATTCGCAGCCGTGGTCGCCCACGCCCTCCGCCACCGCGTTGGCCCCGCTGTTGCGAACCGCGAAGCGTTCTCCGGCCTGGCCCTGGAGATACAGTTCGCCGGAGGTGGCGCCGTAGAGGGCCACGTTTCCGGCGATGATGTTGCGGCCGGGGTCAAAGTCCGGGTTTAGGCGCTGGTGGGGGCGGATGATGATCCGCCCTCCCGAGAGCCCTTTCCCGACATAGTCGTTGGCTTCGCCGAACAGGCGCAGGGTCAGCCCCCGGGCGGCGAAGGCGCCGAAGGATTGGCCGGCGGAGCCGGTCAGGTTCAGGGTGACGGAATCCTCCGGCAGGCCGGCCAGGCCTTTGGCCCGGGCGATGCGGGAGGAGATTTTGGCGCCCACTGTTCGGTCGGTGTTGCGTATCTTCAGATTTTGCGTCAGCGGGCCTCCGCCGGCCAGAACTTCTTCCGCCAAGGGCAGCAGTTGGTCGTCCAGGGTTCCGGCCGGCGGCCTAACTTCGCGCGTCTGGCCCATGAAGCGCCGCTCCGGCCCCTGGGGCACGGCCAAAAGGGCGCTGAAATCCAGCCCGCGATTCTTGAACAGGGCCGACTCGGCCCTGGGAACCAGGCGGTCGACCCGGCCGATCATTTCCTCCATGGCGCGGAAGCCGAGAGCGGCCATGATTTCCCGCACCTCCATGGCGATGAAAGTGAAGAAGTTGACGACGTGTTCCGGCCGGCCGGCGAATCTGGCCCGCATCCGGGGGTCCTGGGTGGCCACGCCCACCGGACAACCGTTGGTGTGGCACTTGCGCATCATCAGGCAACCCATGCTCACCAGGGGGGCGGTGGCGAAGCCGAACTCGTCGGCCCCTAGAAGGGCGGCCACGGCCACATCCCGGCCGGTCTTCATCTGGCCGTCGGCCTGAAGCCGGACCCGGCCGCGCAAATTGTTCAGCACCAGGGTCTGCTGGGTTTCAGCCAGGCCTATTTCCCAGGGGGCGCCGGCGTGCCTGATGGATGATAAGGGGGCCGCCCCGGTGCCGCCGTCAAAGCCGGAAATCAGAATGGCGCCGGCCATGGCCTTGGCCACCCCGGCGGCGATGGTGCCGACGCCTATTTCCGAGACCAGCTTGACCGAGACCCGGGCCCGGTCGTTGGCCTGATAGAGGTCGTATATCAGCTGGGCGATGTCTTCGATGGAATATATGTCGTGATGGGGCGGGGGCGAAATGAGGGTCACGCCCATGGTGGAATGGCGAACTCTGGCTATTTCGCTGTCCACCTTGTGGCCGGGCAGTTGACCGCCCTCGCCGGGCTTGGCCCCCTGGGCGATTTTGATTTGCAGCTCGTCGGCGTTGACCAGGTATTCAATGGTCACTCCGAAGCGGCCGCTTGCCACCTGTTTGGTGGCCGAACGCAGGGAAATCCCGTCGGGCTGGGGCAGGTAGCGGGCCGGGTCCTCGCCGCCTTCGCCGCAGTTGGAGCGGGCCCCGAGGCTGTTCATGGCCCGGGCCATGGTTTCGTGGGCTTCCCTGGACAGGGAGCCGAAACTCATGGCCCCGGTGACGAAACGGCGGCGGATGTCTTCAATCGGTTCAACCTCCTCAAGAGGCACGGGTTGGCCGGGGCTGAAATCCATCAGGCCGCGCAGGGTGAAGGCTTTTTCGGCCTGATTGTTGATTAGGGCGGCATATTGGCGGAATAGCCCGTAGTCTCGGCCGCGCACGGCCCGCTGCAGGAGGGTGATGCTTTCCGGAGTCCACAAATGGGCGTCCCCGTCCCGCCGAAAGCGGTAGGCGCCGCCCACCGGCAGAAGTTTGGGCAGCGGTTCGGGGGCGGGCGGCCCGTTGATTTCCGGGGCCTCCGCGCTTTCCCGGTCGCGCAGGGGCTGGGCGATTTCCCATTTTCGGGCCGCGTCCGTCTCCAGATGGGCCAGCCCGACGCCGCCGACCCGGGAGGCGATGGCCGGGAAATATTTGTCCATCAGTTCCGGGCCCAAACCGATCGCTTCGAAAATCTGGGCCCCGCGATAGCCGCGCAGGGTGGAAATGCCCATTTTAGACATGATTTTCAACAACCCCTTGCACAGGGCTTTGACGTAATTTTCAACGGCTGTGGTGGCGCCTATTCTGGCCGGCAATTTTTCGCGCGCGGCCAGGTCGGAGACGGTTTCAAAAGCCAGCCAGGGGTTGACGGCCGAAGCGCCCAGACTCAGGAGCATGGCTATATGACTGACCTCACGGGCTTCGCCGGTTTCGCACAACAGCCCGACCTGCACCCGGTCGCCGGTTTCCATCAGTTTGCGGTTGACCGCGGCCACGGCCAGGAGAGAGGGGACGGGCAGTTTGCGGCCGCCGGCTTTCTTGTCGGAGACCACGATGACGCGGGCTCCGCTCCGGGCGGCTTCAAAGGCTTCCCGCTCCAGTCTGGTCAGGGCCAGGGTCAGGTTTTGACCCGGGCGGTCGTCGGCCCGGGGCAAATCAAAAGTGGCGTCCAGGGCGACGCTGTAGAAATCGTCGTATTTCAATTCTTCAAGGCGGCGGAGGTCGTCGTTGGAGAGGATGGGGTGCTTGAGCTTGATCAGGCGGGCTTGCGAGGGTTCTTCAGCCAGAATATTCGGATTGTAGCCGATGAAGGTCATCAGGGACATCACCAGTTCCTCCCTGATGGAATCAATGGGAGGATTGG
Organism: Candidatus Adiutrix sp.; assembly: GCA_031273445.1. Taxonomy (GTDB): domain Bacteria; phylum Desulfobacterota; class Desulfarculia; order Adiutricales; family Adiutricaceae; genus Adiutrix. The sequence goes on from JAISRV010000035.1 coordinate 4,013, forward strand.
TTATTTGGGCGAATTGTTGTCGAAAGA
>JAISRV010000070.1 GCA_031273445.1 Candidatus Adiutrix sp.
CGCCTCCGGCCAGCGCGCCGGCCATGACGCGGGCGGTTTCGGCCAGAAGTTCGGCCGGCGCCAGGGCCATGGCCCTGGAACTGTCGGAAATGGCTTTTCTGGCCAACTCAATGGGCATAAGAGAACCTCACGGAGAATCATATCAAAGTATTATGACGCCACAGGGCCTCTTCTGTCAATCTTAGCCATGGTTTTTTGCGGGCCGCCGGCTTCTGTTTTATAGTATACTGACCTTCATTCATGCGCGGTTGTTAAAGAATATAAGTAAATCCACAATAATAGCGCCCCAGAGTTGGGGAGATCATTAAAAACAGACGCGTTTATTAGAGCGCCTGGGGCGGCTCTCCACTCAGTTGACCGCAAGCCGACCTTGTGGTAGTTATATACATTAATATGAACGGAAGCAAAAAATAACCGCATTTCATGTAAGGCCGGGGCTATGGCGTCTATGTTCCCTGTTGATTTGCGCCTGAAGGGGCGCCGCGTTCTTCTGGTCGGCGCCGGCCGGGTCGGGTCGCGTAAAATGGAAAAAATACTGAGCGCCGGGGCCTCGCTCATAGTGGTGGAAAAATTTCTGGATGAAAAGGCGGAGAGCCTCTGGCGGTCGGGGCGCATCATGTGGCGCCCGAACTTCAGCGCGGAGTTGTTGGAAGGCGTCAGCCTGGTTTTGGCGGCTTCATCCGATCCGGCCTTGAACCGTATGGTCGGCGAAGCCGCCCGCAGCCGGGGACTGTGGCTCAATGTGGCTGACGATCCGGCGTCTTCCGATTTTTTTATGCCCGCGCTGATTGAAAGAGGGGATTTTCGCCTGACCGTCTCCACCGGCGGCGAAAGCCCGGCCTTGACCGCTCGCGTGGCGGCGCGGCTGCGGGCCGAGTTCGGCCCTGAATATGGCCGCCTGACCCGCCTTTTAGGGCGCCTCAGGCCGCTGGTTTTGGCCGCGGGACTTACGGCCGCCGAACGGGAGCATGTCTTCAGACGCCTGGCCGGTTCAGCGGCGCTCTTGGCGGCCCTGGCCGCCGAAGACGAAGAAGAGATTCAAAAACAGACGAAAGCGCTCCTGGCCCCCACCGAGACGGGGAATGAGCCCGAGCCAGGCCTTTGGCGCGATTAACGCGGTCTAACGGAGCCTTGCCTATGTGCGGAAACGCCAATTAGCTTATATAAAGCGGAAACATCTATGGATTTTTTTGTAATTGGCCTCAGCCACCGCCAGACGCCGGTGGCGGCGCGCGAGAAATTTACGGCCATGGAAGCGCCCGAAACCACTCTCTACGCCCGCCACGCGGCCTTGGGGGCGTTGAGGGAGTCATTGATCCTGTCGACCTGCAATCGCCTGGAAATACTGGCCGTCAGCGATGATTTCAATGAAGCGCGCCGGGCCATAGTCAAAACTTTGGCTGAAGCCGCGGGCCTCCAGGAAGAAGAAGTTCAGCCTCACCTCTATTGCCTCCGGGGTCTGGAGGCCGCCCGGCACCTGTTTCGGGTGGCCTCCAGCCTGGATTCGCTGGTTCTGGGCGAGCCGCAGATTCTGGGGCAAGTCAAAGAGGCTTTTCGCCAGGCCTTGAGGCGCCATTGCGCCGGCCCCGTCATCAACAAGCTGATGCATAAGAGTTTCCGCACGGCCAAGCGGGTTCGCGCGGAAACGTGTCTGGCCGCCGGAACAGTTTCCGTGGCCAGCGCGGCGGTTTCGCTGGCCCGTCTTTTGGCGGGCGGCTCCATACGCGGCGCCGAAACGCTGCTTCTCGGCGCCGGCCCCATGGCCGCTCTGGCCGCGGCCCACCTGAAAAAACGGGAAGCCAGTCTGGTCATCGTCAGCCGCACACATGAAAAGGCCGCGGCTCTGGCCGCCAAGCACGGGGCCCGGAGCCGTCCGTGGGCGGAACTGAACCAGGCCGTGCTGGAAGCCGATATAATCATCGCGGCCACCGGCGCCCAGAGCCCGATTCTGAGCCTGGCGAACATGGAGAAGGTTCTGGCCGCGCGTAGCGCCTTCCGCCCGCTGACGATCATAGATATAGGCGTGCCGCGCAACGTCAGCCATGATTTAAAACATCTTGAGGCCGTCATTTTACGCAATATAGACGATTTAAACGAGGTCGTCTGGGAAAACCGGGTTTCGCGCCAAGAAGCCGCGGAACAGGCGGAAGTCATTATAGAAGAAGAACTGGACAAATTCGCCCGTTGGCTGGATAATTTCGACAGCCGTCCCACGGTGGCCGCTCTCACCCAAAAAGCCGAAAAGATGCGCCTTCTGGAGCTGACGCGCACTTTGCGCCAGCACGATTTCAACGACGAACAGCGCGAGGCCCTGGAAACCATGACCAGCGCCCTGGTGCGCCGGCTTTTGCACGACCCCCTTAATTTCATTAAAAGCCGCGCGCCCTCGTCCGGCGCCGCGGCGCGCTGCGCCAAAGAGCCGGGGTCTCCGCCTTGCGGCGACTGCGCCCACGAAGGTCAGCGCCTGGCCTCAATTCGTCGCGTCTTCAACATCAGGCCCGACGAAACCAAGCCCGAACCCTGATGCCCAGGAGCGACAGCAATATGCGTCCCGCGCGGCTGGAAGACATTTTTGAGACGCCCTGGCCCGCCCCGGAAGTTAAAAAGTATCTGGCCCGGCTGGAGCCGTATGTCGTCGGGCCGGCGACGTCTTCTTGTCAAGGCGGGCGCTTGGGCGATCTGGTCGGTCAAGCGGCCGGAGTGGATGAGGTCGAAGCGGCGCGCCTGATCGAATTCGGCTCGGTCTGGCTGGATGACCGGCCCTGTTTCGACCCCGACGAACCTCTGGCCCGGCACTCGAATTTCCGCATAAATCCTCCGGCCTACGGCCCGGTGAGGTTCTATGAGGCCGCCGACCGCCGAATCGTCTTTGAAGACGAAGATATTCTCGTTTATGACAAGGAAGCGGGGCGCCCTTCCCAGGGGGTTCCGCACGACGCGCATAACAACGTCCTGGCCGCGCTGGGCCGTCTTTTGCGGGCGCGGGGCGAGGCCTGTGACTTGCGGCTTCCGCATCGCCTGGATGCCGATACTTCAGGCCTTCTGCTTCTGGCCAAGAATAGGGAAAGCGCGGCCGCCCTGGGCCAATCGTTTCAGCGTGGTCAGGTGAAAAAAGAATACCTCTGCCTGAGCCGCGGAACCAAGGTCCCGGACGGCGACTTTTCGGTCGAAACATATATCGCCAAAGAAGGCCGGCGCTACGTCAACCGAGCCCAGGGGGCGGGGCTCCAGGCCCGAACCGGGTTCAGCCTTTTGGCCGCAGAGGGGCGGGCGGGCGACGAGCCGGCCGGGATTCTCTTCCTGGCTTCGCCTCAAACCGGGCGCACCCACCAGATCAGGCTGCACCTGCAATGGGCCGGCTGGCCCATCATGGGCGACCGTTTGTACGGAGGCTACTTCCCCTCGCCCAGGCTAATGCTCATGGCTTCGCGCCTCGTCTTCAGCCATCCCCGCACTGGCGCGGAAGTCAGGGTGAGCCTGGAGGCGGCCGATCTGAAATTTTGACGATTTCGCCCGGCCGCGTTTTCAAGTCCAGCCCAGTTTGTGGTGCAAAACATCTATAAAATTGCGGCGGGGGTTGACGATCAGGTTGATGGCGACGCGGTGGCGACGAACGACCACCCTGTCCCCGGGGCGCAGGATGAGGTCGACCTGCCCGTCGACGGTAAGGTGAATGTCTGTATCGTGGCTGTCGACGACCATTTCTACAGAGCAGTCGGGGGGCAGCACCAACGGGCGGCTGGAGAGGGCGACCGGGCAGATGGGAGTGACGATGATGGCGGGAAGGGTGGGATAAACCACGGGTCCCCCGGCGGACATATTATAGCCGGTGGAGCCGGTGGGAGTGGCGATGATCAGGCCGTCGGCCCTGAAGCGCCATTCCCCGAAGTTGCGCGCCAGGACGTTCAGGCAGATGATGCGGGCCGGGGAGCCTTTGTTGACCACGGCTTCGTTTAAGCCCACGGCTCCGGCGGTGACCCTTTCGTCGCGCATCACCGACACTTCCAGGGCCATGCGCTGTTCCACGGTGGCGGCGCCGGCCAGGACGTCGCGCAGAAAAAACGCGAAGTCATCGGGTTCTGTTTCAGCCAGAAAGCCCAGGCGCCCCAAATTTACGCCGAAAAGCGGGGCGCCGTTCAGCCCCCAGACCCGGGCCGCATACAGAAGGGTGCCGTCGCCGCCCAGGGATATGATCAATTCAGGGGCAAAGCCGTAAGGCGGCTCCGCGCGACGGCGGCCGGAACGCTCTTCCCAAGTCTCGAAGCCCTCGGCTTTCAGGAGCTCCACCGCCGTTTTAGCCAGACATGCGGCCTGATCATCATCTTTGTAAACAATAGCCACGCTTCTGGACAAAACGCCGTTCCTTCCGCCGCTTGAAATTTTAGCGATTATATCATATTTTTGTGATATAGTTAATCTATGTCGGCCTGTGCGCTACAGACGCCGGCGCAATCCAATTTTAGCCAAGGAACAGTCAGATGCCTTTTTCATTTTCATCAAGGCTGGCGGCCCTGCCTCCTTATTTATTTGCCGAACTCGACCGGGTGCGCGACGAAGTCCGGGCCAGAGGCGTCGACATCATCGACCTTGGGGTCGGCGACCCTGACCGCCCCACTCCCCGGCCGGTGGTGGAAGCCCTGGCCCAGGCCGCCGAAAACCCGGCCAATCATCAGTACCCTTTATATTCAGGCATGAACGCCTTCAAGGACACGGTGGCCCAATGGTACAAAACGCGCCATCAGGTCGATCTGGACCCGGCGCGTGAAATATGCTCCCTCATCGGGTCCAAGGAGGGCATAGCCCATTTTCCCCTAGCTTTCGTAAACCCAGGGGATGTGGTGCTGACGCCGGAGCCCGGCTACCCGGTTTATCACAGCGGCGCCCTTTTCTGCGGCGGCGTTTCGCATTTCATGCCCCTTTTGGAAAAAAACGGCTTCCTGCCGGATTTTGAATCAATTGAGCCGGGGCTGCTTAAAAAAGCCAAAATCATATGGGTCAACTACCCCAACAACCCCACCGGAGCGACCGCCGCCAGGGAGTTTTACGGGAAGCTCATCGCCTGGGCCGCCAGGCACGAAATCATCGTGGCTTCCGATGCCGCCTATTCGGAAATGACTTTCGGCGACGAACCGCACCCCAGCATACTGGAATTGCCGGGGGCCAAGGATGTGGCCATTGAATTCCATTCCCTGTCAAAAACCTACAATATGACCGGCTGGCGCCTGGGCTGGGCCGCCGGCGGCGAGACGTTCATACGCGGTTTGGGGCAGGTCAAAAACAATGTCGATTCCGGCGTTTTTCAAGCCATTCAAATGGCCGGAATGGCGGCGCTGACCGGCGACCAGGCGCCGGTGCGGGCCATGGGCCGCCTGTATAAGGAGCGGCGCGAGGCCCTGACGCCCGGCCTGGAGGCGGCGGGGCTCTCCGTCTTTCCTTCTTCGGCCACTTTTTACGTCTGGGTGCGCCTGCCGGCCGGCGTCAGATCGGCCGACTTCGCCTCCAGGCTGCTTCATGAAGCCGGCATAGTGGCCACTCCCGGCAACGGCTTCGGCCCGTCCGGCGAGGGTTACGCCCGCTTCGCCCTGGTGCAGGAAGTCGAGCGGCTGCGTGAAGCCGCCGCGCGTCTGGCCAAAATGAAGTTCTGACCGTGAACGGGGAGATGCAGGCGGCCGCGGTCATCGGCCTGGGCGCCAACCTGGGCAATGCGCTGGGGATGATCAGAGAGGCGTTGCGTCTTTTGGCGGCTACGCCCGGCTTGAGGCCCCTGGCCGTTTCGCGGGTTTATCTGACCGAACCGCAGGGCGGGCCCAAAGGCCAGAACTGGTATCACAACGCGGCGGCTTTTCTGGCCAATGATTTGCCGCCCCGCCGCCTTCTGGCGCGGCTTATGACCATTGAAAAAGCCCTGGGCCGGGACAGGCTGGTTCATTGGGGGCCGCGGACCATCGACCTTGACTATCTGGCTGAAGGAACCGTCATTATAGACGAGCCCCCGGAGCTGGTGTTGCCTCACCCCCGCATGGAAGAGCGCCTGTTCGTCATGGGGCCCCTGGCCGAGGCGGCCGGCGGCTGGCGGCATCCGGTCTCGGGCCGCCTGGCCCGGGATACGGCCGCGGCCTTGGCGGAAACAGGCGGACAAGCTGTGGAACGGCTGGAAGACGACCTGACCGGAGATTTTTTTACTGATCCGGGACCTGTCCGGCGGCCCTCCAACCGATAGCCATTGGAAAACAGATGTACAGACTATTGGTCATAGCTTTCCTGTTCTGGCTCATCATCGCTCTGGCGCGCTCTTTCGTCGGGCCGGAGAAGGCTGGAAGCCCTGGCCCGGAGTCGGAAGAAATGGTTAAGGACGCGCTTTCCGGCGTGTATTGCGCCAAAAGCGAAGCCGTCAGCATAACGCGCGGCGGGGAGACGCTCTATTTCATCAGCCTGGAGAACCGCGACAGATTTCTGGCCGCCCGAAAATAAAACGCCTTCGGCCGACGAAGGCAAAACGCCGCCAGGCAACGACATCCGCCCTACTTTTTGAGGTCTTAAATGAAATTTTTCATCGACACCGCCAACCTTGAAGAAATTCGGGAAGCCGCGTCTTACGGCTTTCTCGACGGCGTCACCACCAACCCCAGCCTGATGGCCAGGGAAGGCATAAGCCGTCAGGACGCTCATATCCGCGCCATTTGCGAATTGACGCCCGGGCCCGTCAGCGCGGAGGCGCTGGCCGTCGAATCCGGGGCCATGATTGAAGAAGGCCGCCGCCTGGCCGCCCTGGCGCCCAACGTGGCCGTGAAGCTGCCCTCGACCCTGGACGGGCTTAAGGCCACGGGCGTGCTGGCCGGGGAGGGCATAAAGGTCAACCTGACGCTGGTCTTTTCGCCCTTGCAGGCCCTCCTGGCGGCCAAGGCCGGGGCGGCTTTCGTCAGCCCTTTTGTCGGTCGGCTGGACGATGTCGGGCAGGACGGCCTGAGTCTGGTGGAAGAGATCATGACCATTTACGGCAACTACGCCTTTGAAACCGAAATCATCGTCGCCAGCGTCCGTTCGCCTCAGCACGTGTTGAAAGCGGCCCTTATCGGCGCCGATATCGCCACCATTCCCTTTAAGGTCATCGGCCAGTTGGCCGAGCACCCGCTCACCGACAAAGGCGTGGCGGCCTTTATGGCCGACCAGGCCAAAGCGGCGGGGAAATAAGGCCGGCGTCTCCTGTCTGGCTGGTTCTTTCCAGCCAGACAGGAGGCCCGCGGCGCCCGGCAAGTGAGCATATGAGAAAAAAGTCTTCCGGCGCAATGTTCTCGGCTCTCGGCGCTGCCGCCCTGACGGTCGGACTATGGCTCTGGCCGGCCCCCGGGGCGCTTTTGGGCGCCCCTCTCTTTGCCCCCTCTGAGCCGGAACAAGCTCCAGAACCAGCCGCGGAGCCGCTTGATCCTACGGCCGGGCCGGCCTCGGCCCGGAGCGGCGGCGCTTCCGGAACCGGCCGG
>JAISRV010000078.1 GCA_031273445.1 Candidatus Adiutrix sp.
ACGCAGTCGCCCAGGGCCAGGCAGCCGTAGGGGCAGGCCAGCGGGCCGCCGTCGTGCCCGGCGGCGAGGCGGCAGCTTTCAAGGCCGCGATAACGCGACAGGCGCGGGGCCTGGCCGCCATGCCCGCACTTGAGGCCCGCTTTGAAAGCCGGGGCCGCCGGGCCGGCCGTCGCCGCGGCTTGCGGGGCCGCCTTTTTAGCCCTTTTAGTCGCCGGGGCTGAAGCCGGGCGGCCCGGGGCGGGCAGCGCGGCCAGGGGCACGAGCAGGACCAGGGCCAGATAGGCGAGAATCTCCGTGGGCATATCCTCCACGCGGCTCATAAGCGGCGAGGGGATGAAAATCAGAATCTCCAGGGTCACAGCCGCGCACCAGCCCAGTTGTATTGCGGAACGGGCCAAAAAGGGGGCCACAAAGAAGGCCGGCAACGCCAGAGACGAGGCCCGGGCCGCCATGGGGCAGCCGGCTGAAAGAAAATCCCGGCCGTATGGAGATGAAAAAACGGCCGCGAAAACGGCCGCAAAGGCCAGCCAGGGCGCGGCCAGACGCCAGGCGGGCTTGAGGCGCGGGCTGAAACAGAGGCCGGAAACAGCCAGAAGGACGACTGAGGGCCAGTCGGTGATGCGCCAGCCGACGTGAAGCCAGGCGGGGCCGCCCCAAGCTTCGACGGCCATGAGGACGGCGGCGGACATAAGCACGCTCAAGCCAGGCAGGGCGGCCAGCCTGGCGCAGCGGGGACGGCCTGCGATAAAGCCCAAGATCAGGCCCTGGCTTAGGGCGGCGTAGGGTTCGTGATCCGGCGGCGCAAAGGCCACTGTAACGGCGGCCAACCAGGCCCAGACGGCCCAGTCCAGGCCGCCCAGGGCCTCCCGGCGACGTGCGGCGAAGAGGGTCAGGCCGCCGAAAGCGCCGGCCAGGGTCAGGCCCAGGGGCCAGAGCGTGGCCGGGCCGCGAATGACGACCCCGGCCAGAGTGAGCGGCAGAAAGGAGCCCAACAGGCTCAGGTTGCGGCCGGCCGGGCCGCTGTTTTTCAGGAAAGGCCCATCGGTCAGAATAATGTCGGGCGGCGGAGCAACGGTCACGGAGCTGACCCCCGCTCAGGGCAGGCGAAAAGCCTGACCATGGAAATCAAGGGTCGGCGGGCCGGGCAGGCCAAAGCGCAGGCGCCGCAGAAAAGGCAGTCGCCGAAATTTTTCCCGGCCCCCGGCTTAAGCCACTGCGCGGCGGAAAGAGCCGCCGGCAGATCCACGGCCAAACCGGCGGGGCAAGCCCTGGCGCAGGCGCGGCAGGCGCGGCAAGGACTCGGCGGTCGGTCGAAGGAGGCGGCCCGAACCAGATTCAGGCCCCCGGCCAGGAACCCCAGACCCCGCGTCAGCCGGCTCACGGTCGTCCCCCGCACCAGGCCGCCCATGACCACCGCGTCGCCCGGACGCGGCTGCAGATTGGCGAAAGACAAAAGGTCAATGACGCGGCTGCCGGCCGGCACGAAATAGTTGGCCGGCCCCAGGCTCAAGGGCAGATGGGTCAACGGCAACCCCGTGCGCCAGGCCCGGCCCAGAAAAAAAAGCTCGCGCCCGCCCAAAACGTCGCGGCCGCCAGGGTCGCTCAGGCCGGTCAGCCTTTTTTTAAGCACGGCCGGAAGCGTCTCGGGGTAGCCGCCCCTGATCAGATGCGTCTGGAAGCCGGAGGGGAAATCTTCCGGCTTTTCCGCCGCCCAGATCAGCGGCCGGTTCGGGCACAGCCGCCCCACCGCCGTCAGCCCCGCCGAGATAGTTTCCCGATGCTCATGAAAAAGGGCGGCAGACCAGGCCAGGCCAGGCTCCGGGTCGGCGGCGCTGATGATCAGCGGCCCGGCCGAGCCGCCGGGGATGACCGGCACGCCAAAGCCGGCCAGAGCCTGGGCCAGTTCCGCTCCCTCCAGGCCGGCCGGGGACAGAGCCGAGGGCGGCTCGCCCACAGCCGCGTCGTCGCGGCTGATGATGATCTCCCCGGGGCCGACGTCGCTTATGAAGCCGGAGAGCGCGGCGCGCAGAACCAGCGGCGCCGGCCCGTCCCCGACGGCCACGGGTTCCCCGGCCGAGACGGGCCGCCCTTTTTTAAGGCCGCGCAGGGGCGCGGCGCCGGTCAGCGACAGAGAGAGGACATGCGCCCCGTCCCATGTTTTTATGACGTCAACCATCGGCCCCGGCGCCTCTCTTAAACGCTGCCGTCTTCCCGATCGGCGGCCCTGGCCGCGACCAGAAGCTTGTATATTTCAGCGCGGGGCCGGCCGCTTTCGCGGGCCAGTTCGGCGGCCAGGGCCGGGCTCGGGCGCGGGTCGCTCCGGGCCAGACTCGCCAGACGCGCCGGATCAAAAGGAGGATGATCCCCGGCCGGCGCTCCGGCGGCGGCGGCCCCGGCCACTACGATGGTCATTTCGCCTTTGCGCGGCCTGGCGGCCGCGTCGGCGGCCAAGGCCGGGAGGTCGCCAGCCAGAAACTCTTCGTGCAGCTTGGTCATTTCCCGGGCCAGGAGGGCCGGGCGCGGCCCGAAGATATCGGCCAGGTCGGCCAGACTCGCCGTCAGCCGGTGCGGCGCTTCAAAAAAAACCAGGGTCCAGGGCAGCTCTTTAAGCCTGGCCAGAAAGCCGCGCCTTTCTTTGGCCCGGAAGGGAATGAAGCCGGCGAAGGTAAAGCGGTCGGCGGAAAAACCGGAGGCCATAAGGGCCGTAATGACGGCCGAAGGCCCGGGCAGCGGAATGACCGCAAAGCCCGCGGCCCGAGCGGCGGCGGTCAGGGCCGCGCCCGGATCGGAGACGCCGGGGGCGCCGGCGTCGGTAAGCAACGCGACCCGCCCGCCGGCGGCCAGAACGGAGGCGATGCGAGGCCAGGCCGCGCGGTGGTTCTGCTCCCGGTAGCTGATCAGCGGGCGGCGCAGGCCCAGGTGGCTTAGAAGCTTCAGGGCCCGACGGGTGTCTTCGGCGGCCACGAGGTCGGCCTCTTTCAGCGCGGCCGCAACGCGCGGGGTCAAATCGCCCAGATTGCCCAAAGGGCTGGGCGCCAGGTAAAGGCCGGCCGGGTTGTCGCTCATTTTTATTTCCTTGTGGCTTGGAGCCTTGTCGGGGCTGACCGTAGCCAAGCAAAAAATGCGATTTTTGCTTGGCTGGCGCCTGGTCGCCCTCTGGCCCAGTCGCTTCGCTCCGTCGGCCCTATCGGGTCGACCCGCTATTTTTAAATCGCCGGGCCACGGTCACTCGGCCAGGTCGAAGGCGTTTTTAATGTGGTTCACCAAGGGCGCGCCGCTGACCGGGCAGACGACTTCCACCACGTCGAAACGGGCCGGCCGGTTTTCCCAGCGGCGCGCTTTAAGAAACAGGGCGGCGACCTGAGAGAGCTTGCGTTGCTTGCGGCTGTTGACGGCCAAGCCCGGGGCCAGCCCGGGCCGACCGCGGGTTTTGACTTCCACAATCACCACCGTAGCGCCGTCTACGGCCACTATATCCAGTTCGCCAAGTTGATTGACAATGTTCAGGCCCACGATCAGGTAGCCTAAGGCGCGCAAATGCCGGGCGGCCAGTTCCTCGCCCCGCCGCCCCAGTTCACGGCGTTTATCCATCGCCGCCGCCGGCGCCGCGATCGGAAAACAGCGGCGCCGCCTTCGGCGGATTGACGCCCCTGAAGCTCAGGCGATGGCAGGGCGAGGGGCCATGGAGGCGCAGGGCCTTTAAATGCTCGGCCACCCCATAGCCTTTGTTGCGGTCGAAGCCGTATTGCGGGTATTGTTCGTGCAACTGGTCCATGATGCGGTCACGCGTGACCTTGGCGATGACGGAGGCGGCGGCGATGGAAAGCGAGCGGGCGTCGCCCTTGACCAAGGTCTGAATTTTCATGGGCAAATCGGGGCGCGAGGCGCCGTCGACCAGAACCAGGTCCGGCGGCGGATCCAGGGCCAGCACCGCCCGGCGCATGGCCAGCATGGCGGCCTCAAGGGGGTTCAGCCTATCGACCTCGGCCGCTTCCACGACCGCGCAGGCCCAGCTCACGGCCCGCAGGGTGATCAGGGCATAAGCCTTGTCCCGAGCGGAGGCGCTCATTTTTTTGGAATCGACGACGCCGGGATAATCACGGAAGGGATCCAAAATGACCGCCGCCGCCGCCAGCGGCCCGGCCAGGGGGCCGCGGCCGGCCTCGTCCGTTCCGGCCAAAAAGCCGCCTGAAACCCGGAAGAGTTGGTCGAAGGCGGCCAGGTCTTCCGTCTGTCCGGCCTTATTATTTTTATAGCTTTTTTTCATGTCATTTTGGTTTGGTTTGGAGCCTTGTCGGGACTGACCTTAGCTGGGCAAAAAATGCGATTTTTGCCCAGCCAGCGAGTTTATCGGCCTCTCAACCCGTCGCTTCGCTCCGTCAGCCCTACGGGCTGACATGCTTTTCTCATTTTGGTTTGGAGCCTTGTCGGGGCTGACCTTAGCTGGGCAAAAAATGCGATTTTTGCTTTGACAAAACGAGTCCTATTATACAATAATCAAGACATGAAAGAAATAAGCATCAGCCAGATTGAAGGTTTCAGCGTCGGCCACGCGGAAGACGAGGCCGCGCGCACCGGCTGCACGGCCATTCTGACCCCGGCGGGGGCGGTGGCCTCCGGCTTTACGCCCGGTTTCGCGCCAGGCAGCCGGGAGATGGACCTTTTAAAGCCGGAGAGCGCGCCGCAGGCCATCCACGGGCTACTTTTGGCCGGAGGCAGCGCTTTCGGCCTGGCCGCGGCCCAGGGCGTGGTCGAGTTTCTGCGCGAGCGCGGCCATGGCCTGGACGTCGGGCCGGCGACCGTGCCTCTGGTTCCGGCCGCCGTCATTTTCGACTATCCCGGCAATCTTTCCGGGGGCCGGCTGCCGGACGCGGCAATGGGCTATCGCGCCGCCGCCGCCGCCGATCAGAGGCCGGTTTTGAGCGGCCCGCACGGGGCCGGGATTTCGGCCCGATCCGGGAAAATAGCCGGCCATGATTTGTCCAGCCCTTCCGGCCTCGGCTCTTTCGGCTTCCGCGACGGAGCTTTGGCCATAACCGCCCTGACGGTGGTCAATCCGTTGGGCAGCGTAGTGAATCCCGACAACGGCCGGATCATCTCCGGCGCGCGCCGGCCCGACGGCCGGCTTTGCGGCCGTCGGGAAATATTGAAGCTTCTGAGAGAACAATCCGCCCTGGGAGAGAAGCAGGCCCAGCCACGGCGCGGCGCGGCGCTGGAGGCGGGGCATACGGTGCTGGCGGTGGTGGGCCTCAACGCGCGGCTGACCAAACTCGGCGCCTACCGGATCAGCCGCATGGCCGCCGCTGGCCTGGCCAGGGCGGTCTACCCGGCCCATCTGCTTTATGACGGCGACACGGTTTTCGCCTTAAGCTCCAACACCGGGCCGGAAGCGGACGAGAGCTGGCTGGGAGCCCTGGCCGCCGACGCGGTTTCCAGGGCCATAGTCAATTCGGTTCCGGCGTGGCGATGAAGACTCCGGACCGCCCGCCCCTGCCGGCCGTCTTCGAGAACGCCCTAGACCGCTACCTGGGTCATCTCCAGGTGGAGCGCAATCTGGCCGGCAACACCATCATGGCCTATGGCCGCGATTTGCAGGGTTTCCTGACCTGGCTAGCCGCGGCCGGGGCGGACTCCTGGGCCGGGGCGGGGCGTAACCGCCTGATGGCCTACATGCTCAAACTGGCCGAGCCGGGATGCCTGTCGCCCCGCAGCCGAGCCCGCGTTCTCTCCTCAATCCGGGCCTTCTTCAAATTTCTGGAAGCGGAAAAAATCATCGACAACAACCCGGCCCACAATTTCGAATCGCCCCGGCTGCCGCTGTCGCTGCCGAAAGCCCTGAGCCGTGACGACGTGCGCCGCCTGGTCGAAGCGCCCGACGTGTCCACGCCTCTGGGG
>JAISRV010000217.1 GCA_031273445.1 Candidatus Adiutrix sp.
CCCGTTCTCAAACACCACGGCGGCGCCAAAATGACCGCGGCCTTGAAAAACCTCATGGGCGCGGTCTGGGATCGCGGGGCGCTCCACCGCCAGGGTCTCGACCAGACCATCCCGGAGATGCTGCTCTACAAAAAGCCTGTCCTGCACATAGTCGAGGCCATGCGGGTCATGCTCAGCGGCGGCCCCAGAGGGCACGGCGACTCCAGGTATCTGGCCGCCGGCCTGCTCATCGTCTCCCCCGACCCCGTGGCCGCCGACGCCGCCTCAGCCCGGATAATGGCCGAATCGGGCATCTCCGCCCCCGCCTACATCGGGCAGGCCGCCGCCCTGGGCCTGGGCGTCGACAATCTGGAGAGCCTTAACATTCAGCGTCTGACCGCCTGAGTCCCGGTTGTCCCGGGTTATATGATATGAACAGAAAAACCTGGCGGCTTTTTGTCTGGGTTCGTCGCCTGACGGCCTGGGGCCTGCTGGCCCTGATGACGGCTTCGATTCTACGCCCTGAAGACTGGCCCGCGGGCCTGGCCCTGTTGCCGAACTTTCAGTACGGCCAACTGGTTGCCGGCTTCTTCTCCGGCTCGCCCAGGGCGGCGGCCGCCTTACTGGTCATGTCGCTGTTGACCATCCTGGGGGGCCGCTGGTTCTGCGGCTTCATCTGCCCCCTGGGCGCGGCCATGGACCTGGCGGGCTTCATCAGAAGCCGTCTACGGCCGCAAAAATTCTCCTTCAAAAAGAGCCGCGCCTGGCGCGCCCTCGTCCCGGGCCTGACCCTGGTTCTCTTCTGGCTGGGGCTGACCCTGCCCTTCGGCCTCCTTGAACCCTACAGCCAGATGGTTTCCGTCAGCCTCTTCCACGCGGGCCCGGGCCTCATCACCGCCGCCGTCATCCTGGCCGCCTTCCTGAAGGGGCGCGGCTTCTGCAACAGCCTGTGTCCCACGGGCTTAATCCTGAGGCTGCTCTCCCGTTCCCCGGTCCTGACCCTCAGAATCGACCCGCAAGCCTGCCTGGGCTGCGGAGGCTGCCGCCGGGTCTGCCCGGCCTCCTGCCTCGATTCCGACAAGCGCCGCCTGGACCACGACCGCTGCCTGGTCTGCCTCTCCTGCGCCCCGGTCTGCCCCAAGGGCGCGATATCCTTCGGGCGGGAGCGGGCGGAGCCCTTCGGCCGCCGCGGCTTTCTGCGCCTGGCCGGCGTCTCCGCCCTGGCCGGCGGGGCCTTTCTGACCAGTCAGGAGGCCCGGGCCAAGCTCCTGCCCGGCCCGTCCGCGAGCCCCATCCTCCCGCCCGGCGCCCTGTCGCTGGCCCATTTGAACGCCCATTGCAGCCTCTGCCACACCTGCGTCAGGGCCTGCCCCAACCAGGCTCTGCGGCCCAGCCCGGGCGGGGGGCTCCTTTTATACAACAAGCCCATCCTCGACCCTTACCAGGGTTTCTGCCAGTACGACTGCACCGTCTGCACCCGGATATGCCCCACCGGGGCCCTCCAGCGCCTCAGCCTTGAGGAGAAGAGGCTCTCCCGGCTGGGCCTGGTCAGCCTCGACCGCCTCGAATGCGTGGTGGTCAAAAACGGCACAAGCTGCGGGGCCTGCGCCGAACTTTGCCCCACCGGGGCGGTCGGCATGGCCCCGGGGCCCTCGGGCCGCGACGAGCCCAGCCTGGAGCAGAGCTACTGCATCGGCTGCGGGGCCTGCCAGAAGGCCTGCCCGGTCAGGCCCCGGGCGGCCATCTGGGTGGACGGCCTGCCTCTCCAGCAGACGGCCAGGGCGCCCAGGGCGGAAGCCGTCGAAGACGCCGCTTTAAGCGAGGAGTTTCCCTTTTGAAAGGACGCGGGAAGGCATGTAGGGCGGTGCGAAAAATCTTCTACAAATTCAAGTGGAGACGAATGATGTCGTTTATCATTTCCATATCTGGAACGCTTAAAGTTCCAATTCGGGATTTTAGCCGTAGTTTGTCCACCGCCCTTATTTGGTCGGCGACGGCTTTACTATAAGTTGCTCCTATTTTTACAACGGCTTCTCCCGTATATACTTTGCTTGTATTGCCGGTAAGAGGAATCACGATCACCCGCGACAGGAAACAATTGGCCACATCATTACTGACAATGACCGCGGGCCTCGTTTTTTTTATCTCCGACCCTATAACAGGATCAAATTCCACCCACCATATGCTACCTCGTTTCATTGGCCAGGTCTTCCCCTAAATAAGAACCGCACCATTCACGCGCTTCCGCCTCCCGTTCTTCATCGGCGGCCATCGCCTGATAACCCGCTTCCAATTCCTCCGCCGTAAAACTACGGGGCTTGGAACCGCAAGCATCCGGGGGAGGGATTTCCGCAAGATACCGGGCCAAGGCTTTGAGGGCGATTTCCTCTATGGATTCGCCTGTGGCGCTGGCGACGGATTCCAGGCGCTGGAGCATCCCTAAAGGAATCGACACGGCGGCTTCATGGTTAACGCTTCGAGTCACAGACGACCTCCTATCCTTATTCGCCAATTATAATATATATTAGCGTCCTTGTCTATCCGCCTCTTCGATATGTTCCATGATCGCCAGGCGGACGGTCAGGGCATCCTGGTCAGGGACATGGTCCACGGGGGGCTCGCCAGCCGGCGGTAAACTATATTGCCGCCGGAATCCTTAAGAGCCTCCCAGCCGCTGCCGACAGCCGTGTTCCCGTCATAGTCGGCGCTCCGCAAAAAATCCGGCGCAACCAGGAGCATGCCCCGCACCGCCGTGGAGACCCGCTCCACCAGCCGGTCGGCGCCGGGAACGGCGCGGCAGGCGCCCCCGGCTCGGTCAACCAGAAAACATTCCCCAAAGGCCGTGCCGTAAGTCGAAAGCACAATCACCCGGACGCGGCGGTCGAAATTTTCAGCCGTGGCCACGATCACCGTCATGGGCGTCGACTCTTCAGCCATCGTCAGAACGGCGGCCCAGCGCGACTGGCGCACGGCCAGGCCGGCAAAGGGGTCAGCCTCATCGGCCTCATCGGCCGCCGGCGTGCGGCCGGGCGGGTCCGCCCCGGGCTCGGGGACGGGCCTGGGGCCGGGGGCGGCCCCGCAGGCCGAGATCAAAAACAGGCAAACGACAGCCGGCAAAATGTTTAGTAAACGCATCAGACGCTTCTCCTTCCAGCCCTGGCCAAAGCGGCGCTTCTCATTTTGGCCTGGAGGTTTGATAGAGCTTCGGCAATAATAATAAGGTATTGCGGCGGGGCGAAAAACCAGCGGCAAAACGGCTCAAAAGCGCCTTCGGCGAAACCGGCCCGCCGCGAGGCCTCGGCCGGCGATTCGCGGACGACCGGCCCGCGCTCGGCCAGAAAAGCGTTCCAGGCGGCGATGTTCCGCCTCTGTAAAAAATCAATCAGTCCCGGCGCTGATAAATAATTTCGAGGTCTTCACGATTTTTTTGCTCCTGCCGCGGGTCCGGGCCTGACTCAGGGGCGTCGGGACGGCCGCTGAAATAACGGTAAATTTTGTGGCCGCCGGGGCTGGAAATAACTTCCTGGCCCACGAGGCGCGGATCGCCGGAAAGGCTGACCTCCACCTGACCGCCGTCGGCCAGTTCCCGCTCGGTCGCCCCGACCCAGGGGCCGTCGGTTCTTTGACGGCGCACATCATAAGGCCGCGGCGGCGGCGGCAACTTGCTGGCCGGGTCGGCCGCCTGGCCGGGCCGCAGGTCCTGATAGGCCGGCGCGGCCGGCTGGGGTTCCGGGGCCGCCGCGGCCTCCTGAGACCGCGCCGGGGAAGATGGTTCCGTCGCGGACCGGGGGGCGGGCGGAGCCGCCGGAAGCGAAGCGGGGGATGGCGGCGGGGACGAGGCCGGCGAGGCAAGCCTGGCCGCTTCGGCCTCCAGCACTTTTTTAAGCCCGGGGGCGCCGATGTCGCTGTCGAGAAGCCGCCGCACTATTTCCGGGGATAAATCGCGTTCGGCCAGGCGGGCGGCGCGCCGATCCAGCTCCAGATAGCTTGCGGCCAGTTCATCGCCGCCGTATTGGCCGAGCCGCGACAACAGGGCGGCCTCCATCGGCGGGGCCAGGCGGCCGCCCTCAAGATTCTGCGCCAGGAAGCGGCTGATGGTCTCCTGACTGAGCCCGGCCTGCCGCATGGCCGCCAGATCGGCCGGCGGAGCGGCCAGGGCCTGAACCGGCAGAGCCGGAACCGGGCCGAACAGCCCCAGACACAATATCGCCGACAGCATTATTTTTTTCATTTTATTCCGCCTCATGCGCTTCGTTTCAGGCCCAGAGCGCCCCGTTTGACCCCGCCGACATGACATACAATATTCAGGCCAACAATTTTCGTCAAAAAAAGAATACGCGGCAATGTTGATGTTTCAGCGGAGATAGCCCCGCCCGATAGGCGATTGGCCTATCGGGCGGGGCTATCTCCGCCGGAGTTCCCCCGGCCAGGCAGAGGCCCGGGAAAGCGGCCGCCATATAAGTCTTTAAAATGAGCGATGAGACAAAAATGGCGGGGCCTGACGAACGGAGCAAATGCGCGATGAGACAAAAAGGCCGCTTTTATTTGGCCTCCGCTTTTTTCGCGGCCTCGGCCTGCGCTTTGGCGGTTCGCTCCGTCCACCAGGTCTCAGCCGCGCTCTCCGCTTTTTTTATCTGATCCGCGCTCATTTCTTTCTTCAGCTCGTCGGTCAGCGACTCAATGTTGTCGGCCTGATAGCCGGCCTTCCGAGCCAGAACATACCACTTCAGGGCGTTGCCCTTATCGGCCGGCCGGCCGAGGCCGTCTTTATACATGACGGCTATGTTCTTCATGGCTTCGGCGTTGCCCAGTTCGGCCGCGCGATCCATGAATTCCAAAGCCTTTTTATCGTCTTTTTTCTGACCGGCCAGACCGTTGAGGTAGATGACCCCAAGGTCGTTGGCGGCCACCGGATGCCCGGTTTCGGCGGCTTCAGTCAGGTATTTTACGGCGGCGGCGTTGTCGGCGATAACGCCGTTTCCGGCCAGATAAAGGGAAGCGAGCTTATAAAGGGCCTGCGGCATCTTCTTTTCCGCGGCCTTTTCAAAATATTTGACGGAAGTCGGCATGTCCGCGGCCGCCCCCATCCCCACTTCGTAACAGACGCCCACATTGTACAAGCCCTCGGCCAGCCCCGCTTCCCCCGCCCGGGCATACCACTGCAAGGCCTTACTGTAATTGCGGACCACGCCCAGCCCGTTTTCGTAAAAAGCGCCGATATTCAGCATGGCCTGAGGCTGACCCTCCTCCGCGGCCTTCAAAAGAATCTGAAAAGCTTCCTGCGGCGTCACGCTGACCGTCTTTGAACCATCGTCCGAAACCTCGGCCGGCGCCGCTTCGGCGGCGGCCTCCGGCGCGCAGAAAGCCCTGGCGGCAGGCAACGACAAACCAACGATCAAGGCGGCGGCCGCGACTGTCTTAAAAATTTTTAACATTTCTCCTCCTTTTTTTTTTTTTTGTCTCATCGCTCATTTGTTCCGTTCGTCAGGTCCCGCCATTTCAGGGGCTGCCAGCCTTTTTGTCTCAACGCTTTTTTGTCTCATCGCTTTTTTGTCTCATCGCTTTTTTGTTTCATCGCTCATTTGTTCCGTTCGTCAGGTCCCGCCATTTCAGGGGCTGCCAGCCTTTTTGTCTCATCGCTTTTTTGTTTCATCGCTCATTTGCTCCGTTCGTTAGAGCCCGCCTCGGAGAGGCGCAAACTTCGGGTCAGCGTGCTTTGAGCGCCTCGGCCAGGCGGCGCTGAACGAAACGGCTGAGGGCGGCGGCGCTGCCCCGGGTTCTGGCCTCAAGGTTTTCCAGCGGCACTTCCGCCCTGGCCATGTTTTTGTGGCCGCCGGCCGAACCGTACTCGCTAAAAGCCAGGGCGGCGATCCGGCCGACATTCAGCCGGAGGCCCCCGGCGCGAAAAACCGCCACCAGTTTGCCGCCGTAAACGCCGGCGGCCAGGGCGCGGTTGACGCCGCTGATCTGCATCAAAAAATCAGCCAGCAGAACCAGCGTGTCGGCATGGTCGGTTTTCTCCAAAAAAACGTA
>JAISRV010000375.1 GCA_031273445.1 Candidatus Adiutrix sp.
ACAGAACCAGCGTTATGGCCGCGGTGGCCGTGGTTTTGCCGTGGTCGATATGTCCGATGGTGCCGACGTTGACATGGGGTTTGGTGCGGTCAAACTTCTTTTTGGCCATTTTCGCCTCCTTGAATTAAAACGAAAGGCCGGGTCTTCGCCTTGCGCGCGGCCTTCTAAACCATCCTGCTGAAACTCGGCCGGAGCCGGCTCGTAATGCCGTAACAAACACTTAAAGGGCAAAACCTTGCCCTGGGAGTTTAGCCTTTTTTGCTATGGAGCCCACAATCGGATTTGAACCGATGACCTCTTCCTTACCAAGGAAGTGCTCTACCTACTGAGCTA
The DNA here is from genome assembly GCA_031273445.1 of Candidatus Adiutrix sp. Lineage (GTDB taxonomy): Bacteria > Desulfobacterota > Desulfarculia > Adiutricales > Adiutricaceae > Adiutrix. Next base: position 334 of record JAISRV010000375.1, read on the forward strand.
TGTGGGCGACTGAGCTATATGGGCCGCCTCGCCCCGGCGGGACAACCTCAGGACCCCGCCGCCCTCCCGCTCAGGACCCCGCCGCTCTCCCGCTCAGGACCCTGCCGCCCTCCCGGAGCGCCCGAACCCCGCCGCCCTCCCGGAGCGGCAAAACCGCCAACTCCTGGCGTGTTACGATCCGGGACCTTGCGGCTTTTTCGCGGGCATCTTTAAATTTAATGTTAAAACCCAAATGGCGGCCGCCGCTGAAAACAATGGAGCGGGAAACGGGGCTCGAACCCGCGACCCTCAGCTTGGAAGGCTGACGCTCTAGCCGACTGAGCTACTCCCGCTCATAATTCCGCGAGCGGCTAAGCCTCAAACCCGGGAAAAGCCTGAAATATGGTGGAGGGGGGAGGATTCGAACCTCCGTAGACGATTGTCGGCAGATTTACAGTCTGCTCCCTTTGGCCACTCGGGTACCCCTCCGATTCCTCGCCGCCTTCGGCCCTTAAGTCGTCGCCTGAAGTGTTCTTTAGGCCTGAAGTGTTCTTTAGGCGGAATCGGCATCATAAAAGAACCTAAAAAATATACCTCACGAAAGGCCGCCTGTCAATATCTTTTTTTCATTTCGAAACGCGGCCAAGCCCCGCGCCCGCGCCCGCTTTCAGGACATCAGGGCTCCCAGGACGACGGCGTAGCCCAGGGCCGGCAGGAGGTTTGAGATGGATATGGGCTTAAGGCCGACGAGGTTAAAACCGATGCCTACGATCAGAAGGCCGCCGACGGAAACCAGAGAAACTTTGACGCCCTCGGTCAGATAGGGCGCCAGAACCCCGGCCAGAAGGGTGAGCGAGCCCTGGTAGAGCAAAAGCGGAATTGCGGACGCCCCCACCCCGGCGCCATAGACCGAGGCCAGCATGACGGCCGCGCAAAAATCGATGACGGATTTTGAAAAAAGCGTGGCCGCGCCTCCGCCCAGGCCCTCCTCGAAAGAACCGACAATGCCCATGGCCCCGGCGCAGAACATGACCGTGGCCAACACCAGGCCGTCGGTGAACTTTTCGTTTTTCGACCTGATGAGCGACTTCAGCCTCTCGCCGCCGCGGTTGAAGCGGTCGGCCAGGCCCAGCGCCTCGCCGGTGAGAACTCCCAAAACGACGCTGAGCAGAACCGGCATGAAGTCGTCGGCCGCAAGCGCCATTTTCAGCCCGATCAGCATGGTGCAAAGTCCCAGCGCCTGAAAGAGCGACTCGCGCAGCTTCGCGGGAATGACGCTCCCGGCCGCCGCCCCTATGGCCGCCCCCAGCGCTATCGCCCCGGCATTGACCAGGGCCCCTACCGGCGCCGTCATGACTGTTCCTCCCGGCCAAGCGGTTCCCGCGCGGCGCGCGGGCCGCCGCCGAAAAAAAAACGGCTCTCCGCGGAGAGCCGTTTAAAATGGCGGGGACGACGGGACTTGAACCCGCGATCTCCTGCGTGACAGGCAGGCGTGTTAAACCACTTCACTACGTCCCCAAAAATATTAATGTCGCCGCCGGCCTTCGGAATCGCCAAACCGCTCTATTAATTAAGGCTGACCCTGTGGCTAATTAAGGCTGACCTTGTGGCGCAGACCCAGACTCTTAATGCCCCACTAAGCGAGAGAAAGTCTACCCCACTAAGCGGGAGAAAGTCAATAAAAAAATTATAAAATGGGGAAGCGGGGCCTGATCAAGGGCCGGAGAGGCCGCTCCGGGCGCCGCCCGAACGGCGCAAAGAGGCCCAAAAAAAACCGTCGAGGCCGTGGCGATGCGGCCAGAGCGTCAGCCCCGGGCCGTCTTTGAGAAAAGGGCGCAGAGATTCAGGCCAGGCGGCCGCGGGCAGGGCTTGAAAGTCGGCCCGGTCGGCCAGAAAACGCCGTATGATTTCCGGCCCTTCTTCGTCATTGACGCTGCAGACGCCGTAGAGCAGCCGGCCGCCGGGTTTGACGGCCGGGGCGACGGCGGCCAAAAGGGCCGACTGCCCTTCGGCCAGTCGGGCGATGTCTTGAGGCTGTTTGTTCCACTTTAAATCCGGGCGGCGGCGAACGACGCCCAGGCCGGAGCAGGGCGCGTCCAGCAGGGCCAGGTCGAAGCTGGCCGCGGGCGGCGGGGCGGCCAGAAGGTCGCGGGTTTCGGTCACGAGGCCGGCCGCGCAGCCCAGGCGGGCGGCCTCGC
>JAISRV010000429.1 GCA_031273445.1 Candidatus Adiutrix sp.
TTCCCGCAATCGCGCTGGGACTGCTGCTCGGCTACAGCGCGAGAGCGGGCAACGCCGCGACATACATCGCCAAATTTCTTGGAGCGATACCGCCCGTTGTTTACATACCTTATGGCATCGCGTTGCTTCCCACGTTTCGCAACGTATCGGTGATGGTCATATTCCTCGCGTCATTCTGGCCTATTTTGGGCGCGACAATGAGCGGCGTGCTGTATGTGGAAAAACGCATCGTGGACTCCGCAAAGGTTATGAACGTGAGCACGTTTTCTATGCTGACGCGGATATTGCTTCCCGCCGCGATGCCGCAGATATTCACAGGCTGCTCACAAGGCCTGAGCGTATCCTTCATCTTGCTCACAGCGGCGGAGATGATCGGCGCGCGAAGCGGCCTCGGATTTTACGTAAAAAATTACAGCGACCTGGGAAACTATACCCGGACTCTTGTCGGCATCCTCATTATCGGCATCGTCATCAGCATTGTGTTTTACCTGTTCAATAAGTTGCAGAAATATCTTCTGAGGTGGATGTGATGCTCCAGATAGTATGGCACGGACGGGGCGGCCAGGGCGCGTTTACGGCGGCAAGGCTGCTGGGCGCGGCTTACGCGTTGGGCGGAATGAAAGAAAACGGCCGCACGGATGGGGGCGAACCCGAGAAATATGCGCTGGCGTTTCCATCCTTCGGCCCGGAGCGACGAGGCGCGCCCATGCGGGCGTTCACAAAACTTTCGGACGTGTTGATCCACGACAGAAGCGAAATCGCCAGGGCGGACTTTGTCGTCTTCCTGGATGAAACGCTTTATGCGGGAGAGCGCGATGCGCTTGTGGCCGGCCCGGACGATTATGCAATCGCCGAAAAATTCAGACTGCCTGTAATCAATACCATAATGCTCGGACGGCTCGCGAAGAAAATAGATATGCCCGCAGAGCACATCGCGCAGGGAATCAGGCTGGTGATGCCGGGACGAATGCATGAGAAAAATATGCTTGCCGTGCGTGAGGCGATGAAATGAGCGTAATTATAAAGCCGAAACTCCATACAGAATCTTTTGCCTACCCGGAGGGAACATATTTTCCCGCAGGATGGCTTACGCAAAAAAATGCGGGCTGGCGTAGCGTCCGGCCCGTGCTTTCTCCGGAAAAATGCATAGGCTGTCTGCAATGCTGCCTGCACTGCCCGGACGGAACAATCAGGCCGGAAGGCGATGCAATCGCATTCGATTACGACTTTTGCAAAGGCTGCGGCATATGCGCAAAATCCTGTAAGCCCGGAGCGATTTCCATGACGGACGAAAAGGCGGCGGGCGCATGAGCAGGCAATTCATCTCCGGCAATGACGCCTTCGCGTTGGGCATACTGCTCGCGAAGCCTGCCGTGATATCCGCGTATCCCATCACGCCGCAGACGACTGTAGTGGAACGCCTGTCGGAATATGTTGAAAGCGGCGAGCTTGACGCGGAATTCATCCATGTTGAAAGCGAACACTCCGCGTTGTCCTGCGCGATCGGCGCGAGCGCCGCGGGAGTGCGGACGTTTACGGCGACAAGCAGCCAGGGACTTCTGTACATGGCGGAATGCCTGCCTTACGCGGCGGGCGGACGATACCCCATCGTCATGATGAATGCGAATCGCGCCATTGCGTTGCCCTGGAATATTTACGGCGATCAAAGCGATTCTCTTTCCCAGCTTGCCTGCGGATGGATCCAGGCCTATGCCGAAGACGCCCAGGAAGCGCTCGATTTCGCGCTGATGAGTTACTACATTGCGGAACATCCCCAAGTCGCCGTTCCGTTTATGGTCAATCTCGACGGTTTTCATATTACGCATACGTATGAAATTGTTGATGTGCCGACGCGGGAACAGGCGGACGCGTTTTTGCCGCCGTATGAAACGGAAAATAGAATTGATTTCGCCAGGCCGAAAAATATGGCCTTCAGCGCCGGGCCTGGGCACAATAAAATATTTCGGCGCAACCATCACAAGGCCATGCTGCGCTCTTCCGAAGTCATCGTTGAATGCGAGAGCAGATTCGCGGAGTTTTTTGGTCGCCGATACAGCGGTCTTGTGGACGCATATAAAACAGACGACGCTGAGTTTGTGTTGGTGACGCTGGGGTCTGTGGCCGGATTGGCCCGCGACGCGGCGGACGAATTGCGTGGCCAAGGCGCAAAAGCCGGCGTGTTGCGGCTTAGGTACATGCGCCCCTTCCCGGAAGAGGCGATCCGAAAAGCCCTTGCGGGCGCAAAGGCGGTCGCCGTGTTGGAAAAGGACATTTCACCCGGCAAAGGCGGCGCGGTCTTCGCGGAAGTTTCCGGCGTCTGCGAGAGCGTCCGCCTCAACGCCATCGGCGGCCTTGGCGGCGAGGACATTTCCAAGGAATCCCTGCGGAGCGTTTTTGCCATGCTTGCGGAAGGGAAGGAGGGCGAGCTATGGCTGTGACGGCAAAAAACATCTCCCGGAACGAGTTTTTTCTCGGCCATAAGGCCTGCGCCGGTTGCGGCGCGTCGCTTGCCGTACGGATCGCTTTGAAGACGCTGGGGGAGCGGGCGGTCGCGACGCTTCCGGCGGGCTGCATGTCCGCCGTGGGCTTTAACTTCCCACAACTGGCCTTTGCGAACAACGCGATTATTTCGACCTTCGCCGGGACCGCGTCCATGATGACGGGCATCGCGGCCGGACTGCGAAGACGGGGAGAAAAGGATGTTGCCGTCGTCGGCTTCGCGGGGGACGGCGGCACGGCGGACATCGGCATCCAGGCGCTGTCCGGCGCCATCGACCGCAACGACGACATTCTTTACATCTGCTACGACAATGAAGCGTATATGAACACCGGCATCCAAAAATCGTCGCTGACGCCCTTTGGGGCGGCAACCACCACGACGCCGGCCGGGCGCAACATTCGCGGCAATCCCGGCAAGAAAAAGAACATGTTTGCAATCGTGGCCGCCCATGGCATCCCGTATGCGGCCACGGCCAGCGTCGGCTACATCCTGGACTACGCCCGGAAAGTCGAAAAGGCGGCGAGAATCCGGGGCACGAAGTACATCCATGTGCTGGCGCCCTGTCCCACAGGTTGGGGCTACGACGTCGCCGACACGGTGGAAATCGCGCGGGAGGCTGTGGATTGCGGGTTGTGGCCTCTCCAGGAATTCGAGGCAGGCGAGTTCCGCCTGAACCGCAAGCCGGGAAACATTGCGGGCGTAAAAGATTATCTGAAAAGGCAAGGCCGCTTCCGGCATCTGACGGACGCGGACATGGAACGGATCGCGAAACCGGAAGGAGACAGATGATGACGGCGAAACATGCGCCCAAAGGCAAGTACTGGGACGAGAAAATCGAAACCATGCCCAGAGAGCATATCAGGGAATACCAGTTGCGGCTGCTTCAGGAAGAATTGCGTTACGCTTACGACAACGCGCCGTATTACAAACGCAGTTTCGACAAGGCGGGCATCAGCCCCTCGGACTTGGGAAGCCTCGGCGACCTGAAAAATTTTCCTTTCATAGACAAGAAAACCCAACGCGACGCCCAGGGCGTGGGCAGCTTTCTTGGTGAGCTTGCGGCAGTGCCGGAAGATGACGTGGTGTTCGTCTCCACATCCAGCGGTTCGACCGGGGTTCCGACCATATCGCCCTTCACGCGTCAGGACTTCGACGAATGGCAGGATGTGGAGAGCCGCCTGTTTTGGCAGGCGGGAATGCGCCCCAGCGACCGCTATATCCATGCGCTGAATTTTTCGCTGTATGTGGGCGGTCCCGATGTCATCGGCGCGCAGAATCTCGGGGCGCTTTGCATCTGGGGCGGAACCCTGCCAAGCGATCGGCTGATTTTTATCCTGAAATCCTACCAGCCTACGTACATTTGGACAAGCCCCAGCTATGCGTGGTACTTGGGCGAAACCTGCCGGAAAAACGGCATTGACCCCAAGGAAGAGCTGGCCATCAAGCGAATTTTTGTAGCCGGCGAGATGGGCGGCAGCATTCCGGCGACCCGCGCCGCCATTGAAGCGTTGTGGGGCGCGGAGGTCTTCGACTTTTACGGGCTTTCCGACATTTTCGGCGCCTGCGCGGCCCAGTGCGAATATCATGACGGCCTGCACATTGCGGAAGACCATATTTATGTGGAAACGGTCGATTTGCAAACCGGCGAACTGCTTCCCGCCGGGGAGCGCGGCGAGTTGATCTACACGACGCTCCGCAAGAAAGCCCGCCCCATCATCCGCTTCCGCACGGGAGACATCGGAATAGTCAACCTGGAAAAGTGCCTCTGCGGGCGCACTCATGCGAGAATTCTGGTGGACGGGCGCAAGGACGATATGTTTATAGTCAGCGCGGTGAATGTGTACCCCAGCGACATTGAGTACACGGTGCGGGAAATCCCTGAAGTCACCGGCGAATATGTGGTGCGCGTGTATGAGGAAAACTTCACGTGCAAGTATGAGGTGACGGTGGAGAACGCGACCGCCGGGAGGATCAGCGATGGGGATGTCGCCGCGAGAGTCAACAACGCGCTTCGGACCAGATGCGGCGTCAAGCCCGCGAACGTCGTCGTTCTGCCGGACGGAACGCTTGAGCGTAGCACGCACAAGGCCAAACGCTTCATTGATGAGCGGGTTACGACAAAAACGCATGCGGAGTCGGGCAAATGAAGAAACTGTCAAACCGGCTGGCGACATTCACCGACAGCGTCATCCGCAGAATGACGCGTGTTTCGGCCACGTATGGCGCAATCAATTTGTCGCAGGGATTTCCGGACTTTGAGCCTCCGCGCGAGTTGCTTGACCGCCTGTCGCAGGCTGCGGAGCTGCCGCACCAGTACAGCGTGACCTGGGGCGCGCGGAATTTTCGAGAAGCGTTGGCGGAAAAGCAGACCCGTTTTATGGGCTATGCCATTGACCCGGAAAAGGAAATCGTCATCACCTGCGGCGCCACGGAAGCGATGATGTGCGCGATGATGACGGTGGTCAATCCCGGAGATAAAGTCGCCGTATTCTCTCCTTTCTATGAAAATTACGGCGCGGACGCAATACTCTCCGGCGCGGAGCCGGCGTATGTGCCGCTTGTGCCGCCGGAATTCGCTTTCGATCCGAATATTCTGGAGGATGCGTTCCGCAACGGCGCAAAAACCTTAATCCTCTGCAATCCGTCCAATCCTGCGGGAAAAGTTTTTTCCCGCGAGGAACTTGCCGTGATTGCCGGGCTGGCAATCAAATACGACGCCTATGTCATAACAGATGAGGTATACGAACATATCGTGTACGCGCCCTATACGCACACCTATATTTCGTCCCTGCCGGGAATGCGGGAGCGCACGCTGGCCTGCTCCTCCCTGTCAAAGACCTATTCCATTACGGGATGGCGGCTGGGCTACATCATCGCGCCGCCGGAAATCATCGCCGGCGCAAGGCAGGTCCATGATTTCCTCACGGTAGGCGCCGCGGCGCCTCTTCAGGAAGCCGCGGTTGTCGGTCTGCGGTTTCCGCAATCCTATTACGATGAACTGCGGGAAAGATATACGGCGAAACGGACGCTTTTCCTCAGCGGTCTGCGCGACATAGGCTTGTCCTTCACGGAGCCGCAGGCCGCGTATTATGTGATGATAGATATTTCCGGGTTCGGTTTTGCCTCGGACCTTGATTTCTGCGAAAAACTCGCGGAGCGCGTCGGGGTTGGAGCGGTGCCCGGCTCCAGCTTCTTCCGGGAGCCGGAAAATCGCTACATGCGGTTGCATTTCGCAAAGAAGGAGGAGACGCTCCGGGCCGCGCTGGACAGACTGGGCGCGATACATGCGAAGATGAAAAATTGAAAAATCGCCTCCCGCATATTAAAATCAAGGGGTTCAGCGGATTGCTGGACCCTTGATTTTTGTCTCGCAACTATCCGAAAGCCGTATATTCTCAAAATCAACAAGTACATAATGAGCGGCCATGAAGTCTCCTGAGCCGACATATGATGCATTTTTAACGGTCGGCAAATCCTTGGCTCACCTTACCAAGATGAGAATTATAAAACAGTTGGGTGAAAACCGCCGCAATCGTCTATTCACCTACAGCCGCTATCTGCAAATCTTAAATGATTAATTGCGGACAGCGATCTTCCGGCTATAATTATAACATGTTTCTTTTTTGCCGAGAAGTAATGCGGTTGCCTCGGCGGTTGCCCTGGCGGTTGCCTCGGCCGGGCCCCATGCCTTTAACGTCACGAAGCAGGCTGTAAGCCCCGGCCGATCAACCGTCGCCCGCCGAACAGGCTCCCGCGGGTCGGATGCGGGAGCATCCGGGGTCCAGGGCGGAAGCCCTGGTGTTGAAATTTTGAGGGATTAGAGGCATAATGGGGCTTTATGGTCGTGTTCAAATTATTATCCGGACGAAGCTATATGAGCGGTTGCGTTTTTTGAGAGCTGAGAGAAGGGAGAATCTGGAGACGCCGCCGCCAGCTATTCGTGTGGAATTGCCGAACTTTTACGGTCTCCCGGCCTAGTCCGGGCTTACATTGATCAAATCAATAAAAATTATCCGGAGGCGCTCTGAATGGGTCAAAATACAGTAAAAACAGCTCTTGTAACAGGCATTACCGGGCAGGACGGAGCCTATCTGGCCGCCTTTCTTTTAGCCAAGGGCTATCGGGTTTTTGGAACTTTTAGACGCAACAGTTCGGTTAATTTTTGGCGCCTGGAATATGTCGGGGCTCTGGGGCATCCGCAATTGGAACTGGTTGAATATGACCTGACGGATTTGTCCTCGGCCGTCAGGCTGGTCGAACGGGCGCGGCCTGATGAAATTTACAATCTGGCGGCTCAAAGTTTTGTCGCGGTGTCTTTTGACCAGCCCATCACCACTCAGGCCATTACCGGCCTCGGCGCTCTGAATCTTCTGGAGGCCGTCAAGATCGTCAAAAAAGAGGCCAAATTTTATCAGGCTTCCACTTCTGAGATGTTCGGCCAAGTTCAGAGCATCCCGCAGACTGAAAACACCCCCTTCTACCCTCGCAGCCCTTATGGGGTTTCCAAGCTTTTCGCTCACTGGATGACCATTAACTATCGGGAAAGTTATAATATTTTCGCCTCAAGCGGGATACTGTTCAATCATGAGTCTCCTTTGAGGGGTCAAGAATTCGTCACCAGGAAAATCAGCGACGCGGCGGCCCGGATCAAGCTGGGGAAAATGGAAATTTTGGAGCTGGGCAACTTGTCGGCCAAACGCGATTGGGGCTACGCCCTTGAATATGTCGAAGGCATGTGGCTGATGCTGCAGCATACGGAGCCCGATACTTTCGTATTGGCCACCGGGCGCACGGAAACAGTGCGCGACTTTGTGACCCTGGCTTTTGGCATAGCCGGCTTTGAGCTTGAATGGCGGGGCGAGGAGGCCAACGAAGAGGGGCTTTGCCGGCGGACGGGCCAGGTTTTGGTTCGGGTTAATCCCAAATTTTACCGGCCGGCCGAGGTCAACCTCCTTATCGGCGACGCATCCAAAGCGCGGGCGGAGTTAGGCTGGCGGCCCAAGACCACTTTGGAAGAGCTTTGTCGGCTGATGGTTGAAGCCGACCTGGAAAGAGTCAAAAGCGGGCGCAGCTTTTAAGCCCTTAAGCGGCGCCCGCCCGGCTATGCCTATAAGGAAAGACGCCCATGCGACCCTCACTATTGGAGTGTGCGGTTAATTCCGTCCCTCAAAGCAGGGCCGGAATTAACCTCTGGAAATTTTCTTGAAAATACGATTTTCAAGAAAATTCGACAGTTGCACTGTCGGCCAGCCGCTCTCGCGTCTGGCGAGTGTCCTGTGCGGTTAGAAGGAACTAACCGCACAGGACACTCGCGCTTGACCTCAAGCGAAGCGCCGTCCGTGAAGCGGTCAGCCGCTTTCGCGTATCGAATCTGCGCGTCTTCGGCTCGGCTCTTCATGGCGCCGACCAGGAAGGCAGCGACCTTGATCTGCTGGTCGACGCGTTGCCTGGCGCGACCCTATTCGACCTGGGCGGCCTGCAAGCCGAACTGGAAGCGCTGCTCGGCGTCCGGGTCGATCTGCTGACTCCCGCCGATCTGCCGCCCAAGTTCCGGGCCAAGGCGCTCGCGGAGGCCCGGCCGGTATGAGCGAGAACCGCCTTCTCGATTACCTCGACCACATGCGGCGTTAACTTTTTTGTCAAATGTACGCTTTAGCCGAATGAACCAGAAAAACATCCGGTATGACGCTTTTATAGAGCTCACATTCCGGCCAGAGCCGCATCATAAGCTGAAAGGGTTTTACTGGCGCACTTATCCCAGCTAAAACCGGCCGCCTGTCGTAAGCCAAGTTCAACGGCTTCCCGCCGCCAGGCTTCATCTTCCAGAGCCCGGCGGATCCACTCCGCCCAGGACTCCACATCGCCGGGGTCGAGCTTAGGGGCGGCCTGTCCGACCACCTCCGGCAGGGAAGCCTTGTTGGAAACTATAACCGGCACTCCGCTTTGCATAGCTTCCAGAGGCGGCAACCCGAAACCTTCATAGAAGGAGGGGAAGAGAAACAGCCTGGCTCCGGCCATCAGAAGCGGCAAATGAGCTGACGGCAGAAAACCCCGGTAGCGGAGCCAACCCTGTCTGGCCAGACGGTTCAGCCTGCCGCGCAGGGGGCCGCTCAGCCAACCTTCAAAGCCGCTGACCACTAAGGGATAACGATTTCGGAGATATTCAGGCAGGCATTCATAAGCATCAAGCATCACCGCTATATTTTTACGCGGCTCAATGGTTCCGACGAAAAGACTGTAACTATTCGGCGTCAGATCATAATCGGCCAGAAGCGGGGCCAGCGCCTCCGCCGCACGCGGATGAAAAACATCAGCCGCGGCCAAAGGGGTCACGGTTATTCCGTCAAGCGGCCAACCCAAGGTTCCGGCGATTTCCTTTTTTGAAAATTCTGAAATTGTTATAATATGTTGGGCAAGTTTTTGAATCTGGCCGAGCACGTCATTCATTATCGTAACCCGGTAAGCAGGATGGCATTCCGGATGAGCGATGAATGAAAGATCGTGAACTGAAACCACTTTGGGGCCGACGAACGGCGGCAGGTAAAAATTGGGGCTGTGATACAGATGGTCGTGATGCTTGTTCAGAGCTTTGGCCATCAGCAGATGTTTCAAGCGAAAATAACCCTTGGCGGCCCACCCGATATTGCGCAGACCATTCCGCAGCCGTCCCTTCAAGGAGTTGCCCGGCCGACTTGAGACCTCCGTCAAATCCGGCCAAGCGTAGCTGGGCCCGTATTCGCGCCATAGCATCAGATTTTCCAGCCGGCCGGAGCGCTCCAGAGCCCGCCCCAGCTCGTAGGCATATCGCCCTATGCCGGTCAGGGGATATGTTACCGTCTCTATATTGAAAATGACCTTCATATCCCGTCCCGGTCAGGCGTGAATCAGAAACTCCATCGCAAAAAACGTCACGGCCTCCGCTTCCACTCCAATTTTAAAATTCAGCTTTGCAAAAAAGATTCAGCCTGACTACAGGGCGCTTTTTCCGTCTGGCTCATATCCATGACCTCCTGATACAGAGGGAGTATCTCAGAGGGAGTCCCGGCGGCCTTGACGCGGCCGCCTTCTATCCAGAACAGGCGGTCGCAATTTTCGACCGTGGTCAGCCTATGGGCGATTATAATGGAAGTTATCCGCCCCTGAAGCGTTTCAATGGTATTTTTAATGACGTTTTCGCTGGCCTGATCCAGAGCGCTGGTGGCTTCATCGAAAATTATTATATCCGGTTTGGCGAAAAGAGCCCGGGCAATGGAAACCCGCTGGGCCTGCCCTCCGGAAAGGCCGGCCCCGCCGGCGGCCAGAGGCATGTCTATGCCGGCGGGGTGATCCAGGACGAAATCCATGGCCGCCATCCGGCAGGCCTCCCTCACCGCCTCCCGGTCATATTCCTGGCCCCATTGGCTGAAGGCCACGTTGTCGGCCACGGCGCCCTGAGTCAACAGGGGGCTCTGGGGCACAAAGCCCACATGTTGAACATAAGCGGCCAGCCCCGCCGGGGAAAGCTTTTCGCCATCCACGAGAAAATCGCCCTGGCGCGGCGAAACAAGGCCGCTCAAAAGAAGGGCCAAAGTGCTTTTGCCAGCCCCCGAGGAACCGATCAGTCCGATGCTTTCCCCTTTGTTGATGCTCAAACACAGCTCGCTTAAGGCATCGGCCGCGCCGGTGGGGTAGCGGAAACAGGCCTGACTCAGTGCCAGATTTTTGTCAAAGCGGAAGTTCGGATCCGGCGCCGGCAGTTCATCCGGGTTTTCTTTGATGAAAGTCTCCAGAAGATCCAGGCAGCTCCAGGCCATGGGACGGATGCCCCTGATGCCCACGGCATAGGACAAACTGCGGTTGACCGCGGGCAGAACCCGCCAGGCCGTCAGCATCAGCATTGATGAGGAGGCTATAATCTGGGGCATGGGAGTGTCGTTCAAAATCATGATGATGGTTATCACGGCGATGCTGCTGAAGCCGACAAACTCCAGAAGCTGGCTGGGCATAGTGCCGGAGAAGGCCAGAAAGGCCCTGGCCGGGAGTCCCTTGAGAATTGATTCAACAACTTTATTCAGGAAGACGTCCTGCTGCCGATAGATCAGAACTTCACGTATGCCCTGGGTCAGGCCAGTCATGGCCGCGCTTTCCTGAAGCCCGGTTTCGCTGACCTGAAGCCCGGCCCGGTCGATGCGGCGTCTCAGGAAAGTATAGGTTGAAATGCTGGCGCTGGAAAAGATAGCCACGAGTATTACCGTCAACTTAGGTTCGGCAATGAACAGACTGACGAAAAAGGCCAGACAACAGAAGGCGTTACTATACAGCAACAGCAGCATCACCAGGAACTGGGAGAGAAAGCCGCGGTGGGCCAACCTGTGCATGACGGAATCACTGGCCGGAGAGATATGCCAGAAATAGTTTTTGTTCAGATAGCGCCGCAGCGCTTCACGGCCTATATACACGGACACGCTTTCGGAGAAAAGCGTGGTCTTGTGGGCGACCAGGGTGGCCAGAGAGGTCTTGAAGGTAACGAAGGCGATCATCAGAGAGCAGGTGAAAATTACCATCTGGCGTGGTTCGGAGCAAAATTCGGCGAGAGGCGGCGCCAGAGACAGGGCCGCTTTGACCATGAAATTGTTCATGGCCGCCTCCGGAGCGGCGATGCTCATGGCAAAAAGGGAAATAACCAGAAGGGTGAAGGTCTCCGTCAAAGCTGATATGAATTGAATGACGAAAACAAACCAGAAGCGTATTCTCAGATTGCCGGGCATGACCCGATAAAGGCGAACCCCATCTTTTATGAAGGCCTGATAGAAAAGACCGGGCAGTTTATGAGGAAGAATCAGATGCATGGTTAATCCTGACTGGGAAGCATCGGTCGCGCGCCATATTAGGTGGCCGGCCCTGCCCGTTTCAATGAGGCGGTTTAATAACGAGGCCATGTTCCGGCTGTTGTACGCGGTATCCTCGGTCGCTTATCTTTAAAACTTTCTCCTTTGTGCGAAGGCTTGGCCGCTTTATGCATCAGCCGATATCCAAATCCAACGGGGCCATGAGCCTGGTCGCGCCGGTGGAATGCACCGTCAACGCCACCCCAAAGGAGGCTTCGGCCAGATGCAGCCTCTCGTCAAAGGCAAACTTGTTGTCGACAAACTCGCGACTGTATATCTCCCGCCTCAGAAGCTCCCGACCCCGGTTATCCCGCAAAACGACCTCAGCGACGACAATGTCGGGGGCCGGAGCTTTCTCCAGCCTGATTTCAAAGGCCACCCGTCTGTTTCCGGCCAGAAGGGGCGCATTCGGGCCATGCCACAGACAGCCGGGCTGCCCGGCCGGAGGGCCGATGATCAGGGGCGGCTCGCCGTCTCTCTGAACCATCGTGACGCCGGCGCCCGGCGACAAGCGGTTCATGCGTCTCTTTTTGGCGCGATCAAACAAAGCGTCGACGCAATGACGCACATTCTCCCGATTGGGCTCAGCTTCCTCTTTTCTGGCCTCAACCCACCAGACGAATGAATCTTCCGGCCGCCCAATTCCGGCCATGCTTCTCCGCAAAAGGCCGCCCTTCCCTTGCCAGGTCATGGAGTTCAAAGGCCAGACCGCAGAACCAGGATATTCTCTCATCAATATCAAGCCCTTTTTGTTGACGACGGAAAAACTGGTCATGCCCAAGATGCGTTCTATCTCATCGAGGCCGAACTCAGCCACATGATCTGGCTGTGTATAATTGAGCTGCGGGGTCAGCGCGCCGTTGGGGCTGTCCATGATCAGCCAGCCCCCGGGCTTGAGCACACGCCATGACTCCAAAAAAAAGTTGTAGATGTCGTCCCGGTCCAAATGTTCGATATTCTGGCCGGAAATGACCATATCAATACTTTCCGGCTCAACCTGGCTCATGTCTCCGGCCGTGGCCGTTATCCAACGTATGTAATCCGGCAGATCAGGCGGCTTGGGCGCAAAAAACTCTATGCCTATGTGCCGCTCCAGGGGGCCGTATTCGCTTTCCAGCCAATCGAAATAATACCTGTCCGAGCAGCCCGCGCTTAGTACAGTCCGAGCCCCCTTGGGCATCTCTGAAAAAAATTGAGACCGCAACGTGTGCAAAAAGACATTGAAGTCTTTCAGCACCTCTTCTCGGTCCGACCTGATGCCGCCGGCCATATTATCGGCTATTTGCCCGGATATATTGCCGGCTATTTGCTCGGACATATAATCCAGACAAGGCCTGACCATGTTTTTAAATATATCGGCGACTTTTTTTTTCATCCGTTCATACCAGTCCCGCCCCGGATCAGATTATTTCTATTTCCGGAAACGGAAAAATCATCTTGCCGCCGCCGGCCAGAAATTCCGCTTCGCGGCGCAAAATGCCTTCCTTAAAATGCCAGGGCAAAACGAGGTAATAATCCGGATTCATTTTCCGGGCCTCTTCCTCTGAGACGATCGGGATCAGAGAACCGGGGGTGACGCAACCGAACTTATCCTGGTTGACCTCGGCAATGGCCTTGATCTCATTGGGCCCGAAGCCGCAGAACTGCAACAGGACATTGCCCTTGGTCGAAGCGCCGTAGCCGACGATGGTCTTGCCGTCGGCCGTCAGGTTTTCAATCAGCCGCTTTAAGTCGTTTCTGTGCCGGAAAACCCGCTCCTCAAAATCACGGTAGGGCTTGGGGGTGGACAAGCCCATACGCTCTTCCTGCTCCAACAGCCAGTTGATGACCGCATCATCGGCCTTGATGCCGCGATGGCCATTTTTGGCCGCGGTCACGGCAAAGCTGCCGCCGTTGACGGAGTTCATGAACACATCCACAACCCTGAGCCCGACCGCGTCCAGAATGCGCTTGACCACGGTCAGGGAATAGTACTCCAAATGCTCATGGCAGACAGTGTCATAGGAGTTCATACGCAGCATGGAGGGCAGATAGCTCTGTTCAAAATGCCAGAGGCCGTCGTCGGCCAGAACGTTCTCTATCTGACGAGCAAAGGCTATAGGGTCCTCAAGGTCGTAAAACATGGCGATGGAGCTGACGACTTTAGCTGGCTTGTTCACCCTTGATTTGTATAGGTCGGCCGAAAAGAAATCCGGCAGCCTGATTATGTCCGGCGTGTAGAAACGCTGGAATTTTTCACTGGTCGGGTCTATGCCGATCCTGATCAAGCCGGACACGGCGTAGGCCTTAAGGGTGGTGGCGTCGTTGGAGCCGATGTCCAGAACCGCGTCGCCGGGCTTGAGGTCGGCTCTTTTCGTCAAAAAGGCGGCCTTGCTGGTCAGATGATCCACCATGGACTTGTTCAAGCCGGATCGGTAGCCGTAATTATTGCCGTACATCTCAGAGGCTTCATAGGAATGCCTGAGCTGCAGAAGCCCGGTGTCCGGGCACCAGACCAGGTCCAACGGCCCCCTGGTGACCTCTTCATCGGGCCTGCGGGGGAACACGCCCGTCAGGGCCTGACGCCCCAGATTGAGAACGGATATGAGATTGTCGCTGTCTCCCATACGGCAGTGACTGATTTCATGATAAGCGATGGACATATGACCTCTCAATACAAAGATTCTTCCGGCCTTCCGGACCGGCGACGGCATCCGCGCCTATTAGGCGGAATTGACAGAGAAAAATCGTCGCGCTATTTAAATGCCGCTCCAGACAACGCCTCAAACAGCCTGGCGGCGCTTTCTTTCCAGGAGAGGAACGGCAGGCCGTCCGACTCGGGGACCTGGCCGTCTTTTTCAGCCTCAAGCCATTTCCGGATATCGGCCGCCAATTCATCCGCTTGCTCGGCGCGGACATAAAAGGCGCGATCACCGGCTATTTCACGAAACACCGGGATGTCGGAACAGATGATAGGCAGCTTGTAATAGGCGGCCTCAATCAACGGCAGACCAAAGCCTTCCATGGCCGAAACGAACAAAAGCGCCACGGCGTGCTCATAAAGCCATCTTAAATCGCCGTCGCCGGCCTTATCCAGATAAATCAGCCGCTCATCTCCAAGCCCGCGCAATTCGGTCATGACGTCGTCGACCATCCAGCCGGGCATGCCGACCACACACAGGCCGACCTCGCTGCCCCCGGCCCACAGAAGCTTCATGGCCGCCAAGGCCAGGGCATGATTTTTGCGGGGCTCAATCGTGCCGACCATCAGGAAAAACCGGCGAGCGCCCAAACGGGCCGTCAACTCCGGGCTGACGGCCGCCTCAACCGGACCGCTGAAATCAGCCCCCAAATGCCAGCAGCCCACTTCCATATCAGCCTTTTCAGGCATATTCGCCGCCAGCCAGGCGCGGACATCGCCCTGAACCGCCCGGGATATGCACATCAGGGCGTCGCTGTCAGCCGCCGCCCGGCGTATCCAGGCCTCAAAGGCCGTGGAAAGGCCTTCAGGCAGATACCGGCGGCCGTTCAAAGGTATGAGATCATAAATTACCGTCGCAATCTTGACTCCGGACAGTCTGGCGGAGTCTAAAACCGGGCCGAAAAGGTCATAACTGCCCCAGACGGCATCGGCCATGAGGAGAATATCGCCGGGCAAGAAGTCGACCGGCTGGTCCGGCGGCGGAAGCCCGCGCCCGGCCAGCCAGGCGTCGGCCGGATACAATGTCCCCTTGCGCAGACAGACAGGCTGAACCTCAAAGGGAGCCCCGGTCATGGCCAGCCCGGCCGAGGCCACATTTTTAAGCACCCGGGGAATGCCGGTGGGGTCGGGGTTGTCCACAGCATTGCTCATATCAATATACAGCCTGGCCTTGCGCATCGGCCGCGGCTTGAAGGCCGCAAACATGAGTTCCGGACTGACTTTGGCCAATTCATGCCCGGCCGCATGGGCTCTGGCGTAAATCGACTCCAGCTCTGGCGCAAGGTCGTCCATGATTTTAAGATGCCTTAGCCTCATCAGGCAACGCAGCGGGGAAAAATAGCGGGCGTTGCCGCAGGGGTCTTCCTCTTCAAAAAATATTCTCCAATAGGCCGTCAAACTGTGAACGGCATTATGCGTCCGCCAATGGTCGGCGTTTTCATGTGAAAGGCCCCTGCGTTCGGCCAGGTCCCATAACTCCTGCACCCGTTCCAGGGCGAAGAGCGGGGCATAGCGCATCCAGGAAACGTTGAAGTTGACCACCAGCTGCGGGCGCCCCAGCCAATAGGCCTCTTCATCCAACATATGGGTCAGGACATACAGGGCTGTGGGCACGCAAGAACGCAAAGAGGAAAATGGGCGGTCAGCCGTTACCTGGGAGAAGAGGTTTAAGGCGTAGTCGCGCCGGAAAGCCTGACAATAAATAGCCGTAAAGCAGTTTTCATTCAAAGCCGCCAACTCATAGAGCGGCCGGTGGCGATCCGGGCCAGGAGCGGCAATGGGGACGCCGCCGGCCAGAAACAGATCCAGATCGTCCGCTTTTTTCGGGCTTTCTTCACGCGTATAGGCATAGTTCATGTAGACCATGGCCGTGTTCGGGCGTTCCCGCAAAGCCTCGACGACGTTCCGAACCGCTTGCGGAAAAATCAGGTCATCATCGCCCAAAATCCAGACATAACGCCCCTTGGCCAAATTAGCCGTGACGCGCAGATTGCCCAGCATGCCCACATTCTTGGGATTTCGGTGATAACGAAAATCAGGACGCGCGAGATATGGCTTCACCACCTCTGGAGTGTGATCCGTGGATGTGTTGTCGCAGACGAGGATTTCGATTTCCGGGTCCGGCGCCGGCATGACCCTGGTCAGGTTCAGCAGGGAAACCTTAAGCCATTCGGCCCGGTTATAGGTGGAAACGCAGACGGACAAGAGCGGCCGGAGCGGCAGATTGATGTGGCTGGCGTAAAAGCTCTTTTCTCTCTCCTTCCGCCGCTCCGCCGTCTCTCCGCCTTTAGGCGGCCCTTTGGGATAAAGGGGACGGCTGAGGGCCAGGCGCAAAAGGATGTCTCCGGCGTAAAGGTCCATGTCGGAAGACCGCTGCGGCCGCGGGCAGGTTTCCAGGCGATCTTCCAGACTGTGAAAAGGCCGGCGGCCGGTGGCCAGGAACTTTATGAACTGGGCTTTGGCTCGCTTGGAGGTCGGGAATATTTTGGCCGCCCCGACGAGGGCCGACATTATTTCATCCGGCGAATTTTCCGGCAGCAGCCAGGCGCTTAAAAGACCGATCTCCCGGGCATAACGCTCCAGAGCGGCCGCGGCTTCAGAGAGGCCGCCGACAACCAGCCAAGCCGGCTCAACCAACATCGAGGGCTCCTGCCAGGCCGCCCAGGGCAAATCCGCCAGACCGCCGCTTTTCAGCTCTTCCGCCGAAGCCGGCCGCAAGACCGAGCGGCCTCTGTCCCATATCGCCGCCAGCGGAGCCGCTTCCGCCGACACAGCCGCGCGCGCGAGGGCCGCCAGGGCCTCTGAGCCAGGATAATCCAAGCGGTCGAGGCCGCCGTCAAGGCCGACAAGAAGATACAACCTCTCAAGGCGCCTTCTGGGGTCGCCTTCCCGGCTGAGCAGCCTGGAAAAATCCGCGGCATAATCAGCCCAGCCAGGCCGTTTACGATTCAGGGCTTCCCGGCGCAGAGCTTCATAAAGCGGCTCATCGCTGATCAATTTAAAAATGGCCTGGCCAAGTTGATCCGGGTCGGCGACATCGACCGTCAGGCAGCCGCCGTAGGTATCGGCCACTTCGGCCATGGCCCCGAAATTGGCGCAGACGCAGGGGCGCCCATAGTCGAGGCTCTCGCTTATCGGCAGCCCGAAGCCCTCCATAAGAGAGGGGAAAACGGTAAAAGCGCTCCGGCGATACAGGGCGTCAAGCTCCTGATCGGAAACATGGCCCAGAAATTTAATGACCGGACATTTAAGCTTGTAATCAGCGATTGTTTGATGAAAATCGGGGTTGATGTTGCCGGCCAGACACAATTCCCAGCCCGGGATCTTACCGGCCGCGTACAGACGATAAAAGGCCTCCGCCAGCGCCATCTGATTTTTATGAGGCGTAACTGAACCGACGGATAAAATCATGGTTGAGGCCCTGGCCTCAGGCGCGCCCTCGCCGCCGCGTCTGGAGGTGGGCCACAACAAAGGGGCGATGGGCGGCGTGGTCTTACCCGCGGCCGCCTCGTGAAATTCTAAATAGTCGCGCAAATCATCGGCCGAAGTTTGACTGCCCGGCACAATCAGGTCGGCCAGCATAAGGTTCTGCATGTATAAGGCGTGAACAGAGGCCATGGTCGCCGCCAGTTCCGGCCGCTTTAAGGGCGTTGAATCATAAAAAATGAAAGCCGTCTTCAAGTTCAGAACCCGGGCGTTATAAATCAGCTCCAGGGTCTGGAGGCGGTGATGGCCGGAAAGGTGGGGGACCTCGGCGCTGACCAGCCAGTCGCCCGGCCCGACATCTTCGGCTTTGACCGCTTGATCCCCGACCTTTCGATAGAAGGCTCTCCGTTTCTCGTCAAGAGGCGGCCCGTCCCAGTCAGCCAGGGCCTCCAGATTGCCTTGATTGCAATAGACCAATTGGCCGGCGTCTGGAGACCATTTGATGAAACGGAGATTCTCTCGGCCGTCAAGCCAGGCCTTGGCCAACTGTCTGACGACCTGCTGAACGCCGGTATTGGCGTTTATGGTCGGGGTATGATCGACGTAATAAAACAAGGTTCTCCGACCGGGCGGCAAAGGGCGGGTAACCGGCGCCGCGGCGAATATATCGGTCGGCATGCCGCCGTT
Organism: Candidatus Adiutrix sp.; assembly: GCA_031273445.1. Taxonomy (GTDB): domain Bacteria; phylum Desulfobacterota; class Desulfarculia; order Adiutricales; family Adiutricaceae; genus Adiutrix. The sequence continues at coordinate 18,161 of JAISRV010000429.1, forward strand.
ATGGCCATCGGCGGGATCAACTGAGGCTTCCAGGGCGCTGGGCAGCCGTTTTTTGAAGCCTTGATACAGGCCGCGTAAGACCGTATTGTTCCTGAGCCCCCGGTACAGCCCGGGAGCATTTCTCTCCAGCCCGTCGGCCAGGCCGCCTAAAAAGTCCCTGGAATAAATATGGGACAGCGCGCCGCGCCAGGAATCCCGACGGCCTAACGACAAAACCGCTTTTGGGGCGGCCCGCAGCGCTTCAAGGAAGCGCCAGCCGCGTGAGCCGCAAACTCTGGTCAGGGCGCCGGAAAGCCGGGCGACCTCATTGGACAACGCTTCCAAATCGACGGCGGCTTTCCGCAGACGCAGGGCGGCTTCAGCCGCTTCCGCCGCCGCTTCCGCCCTCTCCCGCTCCAGCCAGGCGCAGTAAGGCGAGGTGCGGCTCAGAATAAAACCATCGCCGGGGTTGAGCCCATATGAGAAATGCTCTTCCAGGTCGGCATGATCGGCCTGAAGGTAAAATCTGTTCAGATCATCGGCATAGGCGAACCGGTAGCCCCGTTCCGCCAGCCGGCCTTCCCAAACTGCGGCCGGCTGAGCGCCGGCGACAACCACGACCCAGGGCCGGACGATCCCGGACCAGTTCGACAAAATCTCCGCGGTCCGGCCGCCGACATCCAGGCGCAGCCAATGTAGGTCGCCGTCGCCGATTTTGGCCAAAAGATCATCCAGGACGGGCGCCTCAGCGCTTAAGAGGTTTACGGCGACAACCATATCGCCAGGCAGCTGTTCCCGCAACTTTTTCGCCTGAAGCCCGTCCGCGGCGGCATGAAGCCCCCGCCAACCGCGCTCGTGAAACAGGCGGCTGACCGAACCGGAATCCGGATCTGAAGCGCCGATGTCCGCATAAACTCCAGAATTGACGGCCCCCAAGGCTCTCCATAAAAAAATGTCCTCAAAGCGTGGCGCATATGACATCAAGGTGATCACGTCTGAAGGCCTGTCATTCATAAAACCGCTCCATCAAGTTTGTAGTTTGGAATACGAGGGCGGGAGACTCCCGCTGCCGCCAAAAATCATACAGCGCCGCTGGTTCAGCTTAAAAACTGCGCCCGCTTCCGGCTCTCTCAAGGTCGGCTTCAACCATCATTTTACATAATTCCTCAAGGGTGGTTTTGGCCTCCCAGCCCAGTTTCTCCCGGGCCTTCGACGGGTCGCCGATCAGAAGGTCCACTTCGGCCGGCCGGTAGAAAATAGGATTGACCGTCACCAGCGCCCGGCCAGTCTCGGCGCAAATCCCCTTCTCCTCGGTCTCGCGGCCGCGCCACTCCACGTTTATGCCCACCGCCTGGAAAGCCATGGTCACGAAATCCCGCACGGTTTCAGTGCGTCCCGTGGCCAGGATATAGGTATCCGGCTCGGGAACCTGCAACATCCGCCACATGCCCTCCACATATTCTTCGGCAAAACCCCAATCGCGCTTAGCGGACATATTTCCCAATTCAAGCTTGTCCTGAAGCCCCAGCTTGATGCGGGCCACGGCATCAGTGATCTTCCTGGTCACAAACTCCTTGCCGCGCAAGGGCGACTCATGATTGAACAAAATGCCGCTGCAACCGAAAATGCCGTAACTTTCCCGATAATTCACCGTCATCCAGTGAGCATAAAGTTTGGCCACGCCATAGGGGCTGCGGGGGTAAAACGGCGTCGCTTCCGTCTGGGGGATGCTCTGGACCTTGCCGAACATTTCCGAAGTGGAGGCCTGATAGAAGCGGGTATCCGGCTTCAACTGCCTGATCGCCTCAAGCAGGTGAACCGCCCCCAGGCCGGTTATTTCGCCAGTGGTCAGAGGTTGATCAAATGAAACGCCCACGAAACTTTGAGCGGCCAGATTATACGCCTCTGACGGCGCGGCGCGGTCAACCAGGCGGAGGGCCGAGGAAAGATCGGTCAGGTCATGCTCCACCAGTTCCAAGCCGGGATGACCGTGAAGCCCCAGTGACTCCAGGCGCCAGAAGTTGACTGAGCTGCTGCGGCGATAGGCGCCGAAAACCTTGTAGCCCTTAGCTAAAAGAAGAGAGGCCAGATAGGCGCCATCCTGCCCGGTAACCCCGGTGACAATTGCTGTTTTAGTCATAAACCCTCTTTATTTTGATGATCCGTTACAAACGCAACGGAAGATATGCCGTTATCTCCTTCGGTCACCAACGCTACGCTAAACGTTGTGTTAATAACTTCTGAAGTTATAGTTTATTTATTAACAGATGCTTTAGCGAGCGCCGAGGCCTCAGGCTTTGGAGGCGACCACTCTCAGGAGAACGGGGCGGTCGTCGCCGACCACGGAGAACCGATCGGACTCTTCTTGATGCTTGATGGTAAAGCCTTGTTCTCTGAGATTCCGCAAAAAATCTTCCGGCCTGATGAAGCGACGGTAATGACCGTCATATAAAAATGCGTCATCCTCCAGAGCCTGGCCCAAACCGTATTTGGCGTCATTGACGGTGCGGACTTCAATGAAAAACAGGCCGCCAGGGATCAAGGCATGGTGGACATTTTTGAGCGTTTCCCGCTGTTGATCCAGACTGACGACGTGGATGGACCAACGGGCGTAGGCGTAGGCGTAATCCACGCAGAAAAGAGCCTTGGCTTTGACGAAATCATCGCACACGGCGAAGATAGGCACGTTTTGGGCGTCGATGAGACGGATAGCCTCCCTAGCCGAATCAACGGCGTTGACTATTAGGCTCTGACTTTGAAAGTAAAGACTGTCGCGCCCGTCGCCGCAACCCAGGTCTATCAGCTTTGCCTCTGGCTTCAGATAATCAGAAACGAAAACAGCGAAATCCGAAGGGCCGGCCGGTTTCTTTTTGGCCGCATAATAGCTGTTCCAATAAAGCCTGGTCGTCTCTTCCGGGCTAAAGCATTCGCCGATGCGCAGGATTTGATCGACATAGGCTTCAATGGACGAAAGTTTACGGTCGTTTCTGATGATCAGATCCGGGTTTTTGGGCAGCTCGACCTTGTCGCCTAGACCAACCATGGCCGCGCCTTGGCTGCGGTAATGGCCCTTTGGGTCGGTTCTGACCAGCGTCTCCAAATCCACATCAATGAAAACTTCCACGTAATTGGGAATATTTTTCCTGTTCCAGGCCCGCGTCTCGTCATACATGGCGATGGCGCAGCAGATGACCGTGAAGCCCTGGCCAGCCAGATATTGGCACAAATGGGCATATTTTTTGGATCGGATCAGACGTGAGGCCGGACTGTAATCCACCTTTTCACCGTCGAAGATCAACTTCATGACATCGCCGTCCAGAAGGGCGGTCTGGGGCCGCTTGCTTTTGAGGCGATAATAAAGGCTGACGCCGATAGTGGTTTTGCCGGCCCCGGAAAGGCCGGTTATCCAATAAACTCGTCCGGGAGCGTCGGGACTCAACATATTTTTCATTAATTCTCCGCCTTGTATCCGTAAATTAACCCAAATAAAATGCTGTATAAGGCAATAAAATGGGTCGTTCGCAGGGTATTGACTTCAGTTGAGTAAAACCAGTCGGACAGAAAAAATATTTTTGAAGAAATAATTCCCGGCCATACATTATTTCACTGGCGAAGTCAGGATTGAGCAGGGGAACGACCATTCCCGCAAGGCATAAAATATAGCCCAGACCTATATACCTGAGGGCCGAGTAGAGCACAAGCAAATCCAGCCGTTGAAGGAGAAAGTCTTTTCGCATGATATATTCCGATCATGTCGACATCAATATAATGGCGACATTCAATAGTAAATGGCATGAGTGGTCATTTCAGTCTATTGGAGTTGATATTAACTCGTACCGGGAGACCCGGCAAAGAAGCGCTTATCGAATTTTATGCGCCAGCCAGCGCAGTGGTTTGGTAATGCGCCACGATTTTGAGTTGTATAAATTAATCCGCTCGGTTTTTAAGCCGATAGTTTCCTGCGACAGCGTTTCGTTGGCGGCGCGCAGACCGGCCGCTTCCTGCTTCAAGAGCTCTATTTCCATCATCAAATCAAGGCATTTGGCGACAGACGGGTCATTGGTCAAAAGCAAATCCACAAAGCCTGGATTTAATACAATCGCGTCATGCACTAACCGCAAATTATCTGTTTTAAAGGCAAAATTATCAAAAAGCCAGGCAGCAAAAACAATTGGGTCCACGGTCTTTAACGCAAGCTGACACCAGACATTGAATTCTAAGAATATAAGCGGGTTAAATTTCTTCAAAATATCTAAAGAATTTTTTAATACCGGATATTCATGCCCTTCAATGTCGATTTTTATAAAATCAATTCTGTCCAGCTTATGCTTGGCGACCAAGCTGTTCAAAGAGATCATGGGTGTTTTCAGCCCGTGTTCAGCGACATGACCAAAAGCCGAATTTTCGTGAAATCCGATCTCCCCGTCATGTTCGCCCAAAACATAATGCTCAGCGGTTACATTATTCAGCTGGTTGGCTTGAATATTGTTTAACAATAATTGATAATTATTG